>CAZAAF010000294.1:0-6349 GCA_964482575.1 uncultured Verrucomicrobiota bacterium
GGACCCCGATTTCAAGCAGGACATCAAGATTTCCGTGGCCCATGCCAAGGTGACGCTGGCCAGCGCCGACGCGGCGCTCAAGGAAGCCCGGGAAATGCTGAGCGAGAACCGCATCAACCTCAAGGCCACCCTCAACAATGCCCGCGAACTGACCGAGAAAGGCAAGACCACGGTCGTGACACTGAACGAGGAACTTGTGGACATGCGTCCCAAACTGGAGACCCTGATCGCCAATCTTGAAAAGCTCACGGCCGACATGAAGCCCCGGCTCGACGAGTTGTTGACCAAGGCCGGTGGCACGCTCGACAAGGCGGGCGTGGCGTTTGACAAGGCCGGCGTCACCCTGGAAACCACCCACCAACTCCTCGCCGACAACCGCGAGAACATCGGGATGATGCTGACGAGTTTCCGCGAGACCGGATACAACGCCAAGCACTTCACCCACACCTTCCGGATCATTTTCTCCCCCTTGTCCGTTTTCTGCGACCAGAAGAAGCCGGAGCCGGGCGCGTCCACCAAGGCGCCCGAGGCCCAGCCCGCGGCCGGCGGCACCCCCGCCGAGGCCGCCAAGCCGGCCGCAGCCAACGCCACGAAATGACCGCGCGTCTCGAGAAAAAGCTGGCGGCCTACTCGAAACTCGTCGAGATCGCCGCCACCATCAACGCCAGCCTCGACCCGGACGACGTGGTGCCCAGCATCCTGGACGTGGCGCAAAAGACCATGGATGCCGCGGCCGCCAGCGTCGCGCTGGTGGATGACGCCACGAATGAACTGGTGTACATCATCGCCACCGGTCCCTATGGCGAGCGCGTCCGGCAGAACATCCGCCTCAAAATCGGCCAGGGCATTGCCGGCTGGGTGGCGCAACACGGAAAGCCGCTGGTGCTCACCGACGTGGCCAACGATCCGCGTTTCAACCGCGCCGCCGCGGAGAAAAGCGGCACCATCCCCCGTTCGATGGTCTGCGTGCCCATGCGCGTGCAGGGCAAGATCATCGGCATCCTGCAGGCGATTGACCCGTGGAACAAGCCGGTGTTCGATCCTGACGATGGCGAGTTTCTGGAGGCCTTCGCCAGTCTCGCCGCCACGGCCGTCAGCAACGCCCACCTGCACAAGGCGTTGATGAAACAGCAGAGCGAGCAGCAGGAACGCGACTTTGCCCGCCAGATCCAGCAGAGTTTCCTGCCGCGCGAGATGCCGCCGATCCCCGGCGTCAGCATCCACGCCTGCAACGAGTCGGCCCTCGCCGTCGGCGGCGATTTCTACGACGTGATCCAGCTCTCGCCGACGAAGGTGGCGCTGCTGGTCGGCGACATCACCGGCAAGGGCGTGGCCGCCTCGCTCTACATGGTCCGCTGCCTCTTCGACACGCGCCGTTCCTGCGGCACCGCCGGCGCCGGCATGTCCCCCGCCGGGTTGTTGGTGGCCAAGAACCAGATCCTGGCGCGGGATTGCGCCGCGCAACTCGCCACGGAAATGGCCACGGGGCAGCCGCCCCACCCGCCCATTTTTGTCGGCATGCTCTGCGCCACCTTCGACGCCGCCACCGGGGAACTCTGTTACGCCAACGCCGGCCTGCCCGACCCGATCCTCTGGACGGGCCAGGGCCCCGAGGACCTGTCCGGCAGCGGCGGCCCCGCGCTCGGCATGCTGTCGGAGATGACGTACGACGAGGGGGTCCGCACGTTGCAAGGCGGCGAAACCCTGCTCCTGTTCACGGACGGTTTGAGCGAGGCGCGCGACCTGGCCAAGATCGAGTTTGGCCGCGAGCGCATCGCGGAAGCGCTGGCCCAGCCCCATGCGAACGCCGAGGCCGCCGTGGCCATCGTGTCGCAGCGGGTGCGGCATTTCATGGGCAGCGCCGAACAGCACGACGACCTGACGATGCTGGCGCTGCATTTCAAGAAGCCATGACGCCGGAGCCCATCACCATCAAGAGCGACCCCTGCCATCTGGCCCGGGTGCGGGCGTTTGTCCGCGAGGTCGCCGCCGAGGCGAGCTTCGACGAGCAGGTGACGTTCAACCTGATGCTGGCGGTCAACGAAGCCTGCGCCAACATCATACGCCATGCGTACGGGGGCGACACAACCCAGGATATCATCCTCAGCGCCACCGTCTCGCCCGACGCCATTGAGTTCCGGCTGCGCGACTACGGCCGGCAGGCGGACCCGGCCTGCATGAAGTCGCGGGATCTTGACGATGTGCGGCCCGGGGGCCTCGGCTGTTTCCTCATCCGCCAGACGTTCGACGAGGTGGATTACAACACTCGTTTTTCGACCGGCACCGAGCTGCGCCTGCTCAAACGGCGCAAGTGACCCGGCCGGCGCGCGTCTCACCGCTTGGGGCCCGCTTTGGCCCGCGGCTGCATCCGGTATCTCAGAAACAGTTCCTGCCCGCGGCGCTCGCAACGCACCAGCGTCGCCTCGGGAGCCTGGTCGCGCAAAAACCCCGCGCCATCCACCAGCGTCGGCGCCCCGGCCCCGCCAAAAACACGCGGGCAGAGCGTGAGAAACACCTCGTCCACCGCGCGCGCGGCGAACAGCGACCAGTTCAAACCCGCCCCACCTTCGCCCAGCAACCGCTTCACACCCCAATCGCGCACCAGGATGTCCAGCATCAGCGGCACACTCACCTCCCGCTCGCCAACGACGTACACATGCACGTCCGGCCGGCGCGTCAGGCGGTCGAGTTTGGCGCGCGGCGCGCGCCGCGACGTGAAAATCAGGATCGGCGACACCGGCCGCTCGAAAACGCGGACGGTCTCGGGAAAGGAACCGCAGGCGCTGACGATCACGCGCAGGGGATGCGGCGGCAGGCCCCGGCGGACGCGCGCCCGCTGGAGCCGCTCGTCGGGAATCGACAGGCTGGTGCGGTCCGTCTCGGCGGTGCGCGCGCCGACCATGACGGCGTCGGCGGTGGCGCGCAACCGGATCATGCGCCGCTTGTCAGCCGGGCTGGTCCAATCCGTGGGCCGCCGCTCGACGGTGGATGTCTTGCCATCCAGCGTCATGGCCATATTCAGAAAGACGAAAGGCTTCTTCAATGCCACGTTGTTCATGTGATCTGATGAGTGACAAGTGAATCAAGCGCACCGTCTTCTCATCCCTCACTTCTCACTCCTTACTCCTCACTCGATCAACATACAATCCCCGTAACTGTAAAACCGATAGTGTTCGCGAACAGCCTCCGCATAGGCGCGCAGCACCGGCTCGCGGCCGGCGAAGGCGCTGACCAGCATCAGCAGCGTCGAGCGCGGCAGGTGAAAATTAGTCAGCATCGCGTCCGCGACACGGAACGCGTACGGCGGATAGATGAAGATGTCCGTTTCACCCGCCCCGGCGCGCACCAGCCCCCCGGCATCGGCCACGGATTCGAGCGCCCGCACGGTGGTGGTGCCGATGCAGACCACGCGGCGGCCGTCGCGCTTGGCAGCGTTGACGGCGGCGGCGGTATCGGGCGGGATGTCGAACCGTTCGATGTGCATCGTATGTTGCTCGATGTCGTCGGCGGCCACCGGCTTGAACGTGCCAGGGCCGACATGGAGGGTGAGCCGGTGCACCAGCACGCCGCGTTGGGCCAGCGTCTCGAACGTGCGGGGCGTGAAGTGCAACCCGGCTGTCGGCGCCGCCACGGCGCCCGGATGGCGGGCGAAGACGGTCTGGTAGCGTTCCCGGTCGGCGGGAGCATCCTCGCCGTGGCGGATGTACGGCGGCAGTGGCACGTGCCCCACGCGCTGCAACGCGGCGAAAAGATCACCGGCGTCGGCGAAATGAACCACGACTTCGCCGCCATCGCGTTTGGCTTCGATGGTGGCGCGGAGTGCGGTCTGCGGAGCGTCGGGCGTGGAGCGTGAAGCGTCTTCGGCAAAAAGGATTTCGGTGCCCTCGTGGAGGCGTTTCGCCGGGCGGGCCAGCGCCAGCCAGCGTGAGGCGGAGAGTTCCTCAATCAACAACAATTCGACCTCGCCGCCGGAGGGTTTGTGGCCGATGAGCCGGGCGGGAATGACCTGGGTATCGTTGAGAATGAGGACCTCGCCGGTGCGCAGATGGTCGGGAAACGCCGTGAATGGTTGATGGCGGATCCCGCCCCGGGCGCGCTCCAGCACCAGCATGCGGGCGCCGTCGCGATCGGGCAGCGGTTGCTGCGCAATCCGTTCAGGCGGCAAGACATAATCAAAATCCGTGGTTTTCATCACCGGCACCTCCTCTTTTAGCCACCCCGCTCAAATTTCGCCAGCCCACAAAACCCCTGCAAGCACGAAGGGGCTGGCACCCGCCCTGCTTCTCCATGGAACGAAGCGGAATGGAAACGTCTAGGTGACAATATTTGAACAACACTAAAACCATGAACACTGGAGCCAGTAATGCTCCCTTTCGTAAAGCGAGGAGAACAATGAAACTATTCAGTTCAAGCCGGGTCATGTCCAAACGTATGCTGTTGACCAGCTGTCTGGCGGCTTTGATGGCGGGCACGACCGGTGGGTTGTGGGCCGCGGATGCCGCGCCGGCAGCCCCTGCCCCCAAGAAGCCCGAACCGACGCTGGAGCAACGGATCGCGTCGCTGGAGGCCTACGTCACCAATGGCGATCCGACCTCGGCCCTGAAAGTCGGGCCCAAGGATAAGGACGGCAATCCCACCATCCCCGATGGCCTGGTGACGCCCACCTCGGCATCCTCCGGTCCCGGCCATAATGCGTGGCAAATGACCAGTTCGGCGCTGGTGTTGTTCATGACCCTGCCGGGTCTGGCGTTGTTCTACGGCGGCCTGGTGCGCAAGAAGAACGTCCTCTCGGTGCTGGCGCAATGCCTCGGCATCGCCGGCTTGGTGACGATCCTGTGGTGGCTCTGCGGCTACAGCATCGCGTTCGCCTCCGGCAGCCCGTTCCTGGGCAGCCTGACCAAGTTCGCGTTCCTGAAAGGCGTGGATTCGGCCCCGAACACGGACTACTCCTACTGGGTCTCCCATAACGTCTTCTCCATGTATCAATTGATGTTTGCCATCATCACGCCGGCGCTGATTGTCGGCGCGATTGCCGAGCGCATGAAATTCTCGGCGATCCTGGCGTTCGTGACGTTGTGGATGCTCGTCGTCTATTTCCCGCTCGCGCACATGGTGTGGGGCATCGATGGCTTCATGAACGGCGTCTGGAACTCGAAGGCGGCCATCAAGGCGATCGACTTTGCGGGTGGCACGGTGGTGCACATGTCGAGCGGCTGGTCGGCGCTGATCCTGTGCCTGATCATCGGCCCGCGCGTCGGTTTCGGGAAGGAGAAGATGCCCCCGCACAGCATGGTGCTTTGCATGGTGGGCACCGGCATGCTGTGGGTCGGCTGGTATGGGTTTAACGCGGGCAGCGCGGTGGCGGCGGACGGCATTGCGGCCAATGCGTTCACCACCACGACCCTGGCGACGGCGGTCGCGAGCTTTGTGTGGCCCATGGCGGAATGGGTCTTCCGCGGCAGGCCCAGCGTCCTGGGCTTCTGCTCGGGCGCCGTGGCCGGCCTGGTCGTGATCACCCCCGCCTGCGGGTTCGTGAACACCAACGGCGCGGTCATCATCGGCATCGTCGCGGGCCTGGTCCCGTTCTTCGCGGTCTGGAAACTGAAGGAATGGCTCGGTTATGACGACGCGCTGGACACCTTCGGCGTCCACGCCGTCGGCGGCACCCTGGGGGCGTTCCTGACCGGCATCCTGGCGGTGTTGGACGTCAATTCCAACCTCTCCACCAACCTGAAGGACATCGTCGGCCATACGCTCTGGCTGGAACAACTCAAAGCCATCGGCTTGACCCTTGTTTTGGCAGTTGTCGGAACGGCGATTATCGCTTATATCGTTAAGGCGGTGATTGGCTTGCGTCCCGCGACGGAGCAAGAACGTGAAGGTCTGGACATCACGGATCACGGCGAAGAAGGTTACAACTTGATCTAATCGGAAGAAACAGAGAGGCGAACTGAGGAAACGATTCATGAAAAAAATCGAAGCGATTATCAAGCCGTTCAAACTTGAAGAGGTCAAGTCCGCGCTCGCAGAAGTCGGCGTCGAGGGCATGACGGTTACCGAGGCCAAAGGCTTCGGCCGCCAGAAGGGCCACACCGAGATTTACCGTGGAAGTGAGTACACGGTGGATTTCCTGCCCAAGCTGAAGCTCGACATCGTCGTCGGTGACGACATGCTGGAGTCGGCCATCAACGCGATCATCAAGAGCGCCAAAACCGGCAAAATCGGCGACGGCAAGATCTTTGTGATGCCCGTCGAGGAGGCCATCCGCATCCGCACCGAGGAGCATGGCGGCAAGGCGGTGTAGCCCGATCCGCTGGCGGCCTGGCGCCGCCGACCCAAAATCAAACTG
>CAZAAF010000295.1:0-318 GCA_964482575.1 uncultured Verrucomicrobiota bacterium
CATCTGTGGTTCCAATGCTTCTCATGTCGGTTGTTGTTTTTGACGCCGACTGGCCGCAGTGGCGCGGGCCGAACCGCGACGGCATCTCCACCGAGGCCGACTGGAGCGCGCAGTGGCCGGCCAGCGGTCCGAAGCAGCTCTGGAAGGCGAAGGTCGGCACGGGTTGCTCCTCGGTGGCCGTGAGCGGCGGCCATGTGTTCACGCTCGGCAACCAGGCCGACACCGACACGGTCGTCTGCCTCGATGCCGCCACCGGCGCGGTGGTCTGGAAACACACCTACGCCTGCCCGCTCGACCCGAAGATGTTTGAGGGCGGCC
>CAZAAF010000295.1:328-6306 GCA_964482575.1 uncultured Verrucomicrobiota bacterium
CGTCTACACGATGGGCAACCGGGACAACAAAGACATCGTCTACTGCCTGGACGCCGCCAGCGGCGAAGAGATCTGGCAACACCCGTACGCCTGCCCCGCCAACAGCCAATACCCCGGGCCGCGCGCCACGCCGACCGTGGACGGCGACCGCGTCTATACCCTCAGCCGGTCGGGCCATTTGTTCTGCCTGCAGGCGGCCACGGGCAAGGTGGTGTGGACGAAGCAGCTCCAGAAGGACCTCCACGGCAAGATGCCGACGTGGGGCTACGCCGGGTCGCCGTTGGTGCTGGACAAGTGGTTGTTGCTGGATGTCGGCGCGCCGGCCGCCGCGACGGTGGCGTTCGACAAGATGACCGGCGCGGTGGTCTGGAAGAACGGCCACGAGCACACCAGCTACGGATCGCTGATGCCGTTCACGTTCCAGAAAAAGAACTGCGTGGCATCGTTCAACGCCTCCGGCCTCACGGTGCGCGATACCGCCAGCGGCGCGCCGCTCGCGCACTTCGCATGGAAGACCGACTATGACATCAATCCCACGACGCCGATCATTGCCGGCGACAAAATTTTCATCGCCTCCGGTTACGGCAAGGGGTGTGCGTTGCTCCAGCTCGGCGCCTCCGGCCTCACCGAGGTGTGGCACAGCCGGAAGATGCGCAACCACTTCAACAGTTGCGTGCTCTGGCAGGGGCACCTGTACGGGTTCGACGAAAGCGCGCTGACATGCATGGAGTTCGCCACCGGCGCGGTGAAGTGGCAGGAGAAGAGCCTCGGCAAGGGATCGTTGATGCTCGCCGGCGGCAAGCTGGTCATCCAGGGCGAGCAGGGCGACCTCGTCGTGGCCGAGCCGTCGCCCGCCGGCTTCAAGGCGCTGGCCCGCGCCAAGGTGATCGAGAATCGTTGCTGGGTCGTGCCGGTCCTCGCCAACGGCCGCGTCTATTGTAGGAACAACCTCGGCGATCTCGTCTGCGTGGACGTCAGCGGGAAGTGATGTCGCGGCGCGGGGAAGCGGGTGCGGAACCCGGATCACGCGGGGGAGTATTTGCGGGGGAATGCCGTCCAATCTCCAGCTCGTGACCGGTTTGGAAGCGCCGCGGCCCTCCTGAAAAGGTTGAAATGCGGACGGAACCCGCTAGAATGCGGGGCAATAATATGATTGCCGATTTTTTGTTCACGCTGCCGTTGGCAGACATCACGTATTCGTTCACCGAGGCGCATCTGCCGGGCAAGGTCGTCATCGGCATCCTCGTGGTCTTTTCGATTTTCTCGTGGACGATCATGTTCACGAAGTTTGGCGAGATCGGCCGCACGCGGCGTTTGAACAAACAGTTCCTCGATGCGTTTCGTTCGGAAAAAAGCGCCTTCGATCTTTTCAGCCAGCGCGTCCGGGTGGAGGGGTGTGCGCTCTTCGAGATCTACAACGCCGGTTGCAAGGAGTTGAAAAACTATCACGGCGTCGAGCCCGAGGGAACCGCAGGCGTGGGCTTGCTCGCGCCCGCCGGCGGCAAACGCGTCACGCTCAAACAAATGGATCACGTCAAGGGCGTGATCGAGCGGACGGTGGCGGAGCAGGGGTTGAAACTGGAGCAGGGATTGGTGATGCTCGCGACGGCGGTCAGCGGCGGCCCGTTCCTCGGCCTGCTCGGCACGGTCTGGGGCGTCATGGACGCCTTCGGCGAGATCGCCATCCAGGGCAACGCCAGCCTCACCACCATGGCGCCCGGCGTCAGCGGCGCGCTCATCACCACGGTCACGGGCCTGCTGGTGGCCATTCCCTCGATGTTTGCCTACAACTGGCTGGTGCACAGCATCCGCGGCATGACGGTGGAGATGGACAACTACGCCAGCGAACTGGCCACCGCGCTGGAGCGCGAGTTTGTGCAGGAGTAAGCCGCCATGCGCCGTTTCTCCCAACGTCATCTGTCGGTGCTGGCGGAGATCAACATCACGCCGCTGCTGGACCTTGCGTTCGTGCTGCTGATCATCTTCATCATCACCACGCCGCTGTTCGAGCAATCCATCGGCGTCAACCTCGCCAAGGCCGCCAAGGCGCAGGCACAGAAGCCGACGCGCGGCCGCACGGTGAGCGTGGACAAGGGCGGCCAGGTGTACATCGACCGCTCGCCGGTGGATCTGGAAACGCTGCGGTCGTCCATGCATGCGCTGCACGAGGAGGAGCCGGACGTGGCGGTGTTGATCCGCGTGGACAAGGAACAGCAATTTGAAAAATTTGTGCAGGTGCTGGACGTGCTCAAGGGCACCGGCATCAGTCACGTGGGTATTGTGGCCTTGAGCGAAGGTCAGTCGCGCTAGCGATGGATGCGAAGACGGACAATCCGAGATACCGCTGGAACCTGTGCGTGTCGGCGGTGCTGCATGTCCTGATGATCGGCGCGGTGATGATGTGGGCCGCGTTCGCGCCGAAGCAGGCCGACCAACCCGTGTGGATTGAAATCGGCACGGGTGGCGAGGCGGGCGGCGGCAGCGGCAGTGAAGGCGGCGGCAGCCCCGCGCCCACCACGCCCTCGACGACCCCGGCCGAAGCGCCCTCGCCCGCGCCCCAAGGCACGCCCAACGCAGCCGATCAGATCCCGACCCTCGTGCCGCCGCCTCCGCCCAAGCCGCACTACGATCCCATCAAGCCCGCGCCGGCTCCGAAACCGAAAGAGGAGACGCATCAGCCCGTCGTTCACACCGAGCAACCCAAGAAGATTGAGAAGCCCAAGCCGGAGCCCAAGCCACAAGCGCAACCGCAGCCGCCGCCGCAGCATCATCAAGTCGAAGTGTCTGCCAAATTGGTTGTACGGCCGAAACCTGGTGTGCAGACGTCCCAGGTGGTGGCCACCAAGGGCAAGGGGCCTCCGGACAGCAAGGGCAAGAACCCGAAGGCGGTGGGCGGCAGCTTCAGCGCGAGAGATTTCAAGAACAGTGTGCTGAACCGGTTAGGCTCCGGCACCGGCACCGGCCCGGGCTCAGGCATCGGCAGCAAAACCGGTCCGGGGCAGGGGCGTGGCGCCGGCCAGTATGTTGGCCAGGGCCAGGGTCCCGGCAACCGGCCCGGCACGGGCGGCGGTTCCGGCGTGGGACCGGGAACAGGCGGCGGCCTGCCGTCGGAATTTGGCTGGTATTATATGATGATCAAGGAGGCGATGGATCACGCGTGGCAGCAGCCGAGCCAGTTGCAGGGGCACCTCACGTGCGTGGTGTTTGTCCGCATCCAGCGCGACGGGACGATCAGCAATGTCTGGTTCGACCGGAAGTCCGGAAATCCCGTGATGGACGAGTCGGTGGTTTCTGCGGTAAACAGTATAGGCAGGATTCGTCCGCTGCCGCCCGGTCTGGGCGGTGCGTATGCGGACATCCCAGTGGAATTTGAATTAAAGCCGAAACACGGCTGATTTTTTTTAGGAGTCATTTTAATGAATTGGATGAAATATCGGATGTGGAGTTTGCTGGTAGTGAGTGTAGCGGCAGGCATGGCCATGGCGGCGCCCGTCACCCGGATTGTGGTTTCCAAGGGGCAGGCGGCGAAGATCAACGTGGCGGTCGAGGCGTTCACCGGCGACGCCAACGGACAGCAAATGGCCGCGGTACTTGCCACCGATCTGGTGCGTTCGGATTGGTTTGAATATGTCGCCGCCGCCAACGCCGAGATCATCGTGCGCGGCACCGTGTCGGGCGGCACGCTCAACGGCGCGGTCTATAGCCGCGGCGGTTCGACGCCGGTCCTCCAGAAGACTTGCACCGGCGACGGCTCCGGCCCGCGCAGCATCGCCCACCAGATGGCGGACGAGATTGTGCGCAACATTGCCGGCAAGCCGGGCATCGCGCAGACCCGGATCGCCTGCGTGGCCAACGCCTCGGGCAGCAAGGAGATTTATGTGATGGACTACGACGGCGCGAACGTGAAGCGCCTCACCAACGACCACACGCTCACCGTCCGTCCGCGTTTCGGCCCGAACCGCAGCACGCTCGTCTATACCAGCTATCGCAGCGGCTGGCCGGATGTGTATATCACGCGTGACGTCAACGCGCCCGCGCCCCGGTGCGTGGCCTCCTATCCCGGCCTGAACACCGCCGGTGCGATTTCGCCCGACGGCCGTCGGCTCGCCGTCATCCTCAGCAAGGACGGCAATCCGGAACTTTACCTCAAGGACCTGACCACCGGCTCGCTCACGCGCCTAAGCCACACGCGCCAGGCGGAGGCCTCGCCGTGCTGGTCGCCGGACGGTTCGCAGATCTGCTTTGTCAGCGATCGCGCCGGGCAGCCGCAGCTCTTCATGATGTCCTCCGCGGGTGGCGAGGCGAAGCGCGTCACGTTCGGCGGGTACAAGACCGAGCCGGACTGGGCGCCGTGGTCGGTGTCGGCGGAGGTGCCGGACATTTGCTTCTGTGCGCGCGCCGGGAAGGTGTTCCAGGTGTTCGGGTTCAATTCGCACACGGGCGCCGAGGGATTGCTGACGCAGGATGGCGCGGACAACGAGGACCCGTGCTGGGCGCCGGATGGCCGACACATCGTTTATTCACGCACCCTGGGTCACCGCTCGTCGCTTTATATCCTTGACGCCTTTACGGGTCGGACGATAGAACTCAATCCGAATTTACGCGTGTTGGGCGACTGCACGGCGCCCGCATGGTCGCGTTGATGGCGGATTTTTGAATCACGATATATAATGTGTTGGTTTGAAGGAGATACGAATGAACATCAGATTGTTGACGAAGATTAGCACGCTCAGCCTCGTCGTGGTCCTCAGCGCCGGCGTGGTCGGCTGCAAAAAGAAGCAGCATCCCGTCGCCGCCGGCCCCGGCCCTGGCATGGACGCCGGCCCGGTCGCGGTGAGCACGAACCCGAACGATGCCAGCGTGATGCCACCGCGCCAGGGTCACCCGGGCGAGCGCAATCAGCCGCCCCGTCTCGCGGCCGACACGGTTCACTTTGCATTCGACAGCTCGGTGGTCAATCCCAGCGAGCGCCCGAAGCTCGACGACATGGCCGCTTACATGCGCGAGAACCCGGGCAATGTCATCACGATCGAAGGCCACTGCGACGAGCGTGGCACGGCCGAGTACAACCGCTCGTTGGGTGAGCGCCGCGCGCAGGCGTGCCGCGAGTACCTGACCGGTGTGGGCGCCGATGCCGGCAAGCTGCAGACCATCAGCTACGGCAAAGAGAAGCCCGCGGATCCGGGCCATGGTGAAGAGGCGTGGGCCAAGAACCGCCGCGCCGAGTTCATCATCACCAACTAGCCGTCGCGACGGCTGGTCTTTCATTCGGAACGGCCCGGATGACGCGCGTGTCCGGGCCGTTTTGTCCGACCGAGGGAATGTCTTATAGTGGAACCGGAAGGTCCTGACCTTCCACGAATTTTAGGAACGGAGAAGAACATGAACGCAATATTGGGTGTATGGGACATGGGGATGGGACAGATCATCCTCATTCTGCTCGTGGTGCTGCTGATGTTCGGCGCGAAGAAGTTGCCCGATCTGGCCAAGGGCCTGGGGCAGGGCATCAAGGAATTCAAGAAGGCCACGCGCGACATCCAGGACGAGGTCACCAAGGCCGCCAACGCGCCCGACGAGCCGGTCTCCCGGCCGCCTGCGACGCCGCCCGCGCCGACGAAGACCGCTTCGACCGAGCCTGAAAAACCGCAGGCGCCGCAAGCCTGACGCGCGTGCCTCGCGCACACGGGCGCGAGGTGATCGGCAAGACCCGCCATGGCCGAGCCCCCCGATACGCAGCCTCCAAGTCCGCCGCCGGACGAAGAAGAGGATCTGGAGACCAAGCCGTTTCTGGACCACCTGGAAGACCTCCGGTGGACCCTCCTGAAATCGCTCTCGGCTCTTTTCGTCACCATCTCCGTGGCGTTCTACGGCCTGCCGTGGATCATGGCCGCATTGGAATGGCCGTTGAGCGGGGTGGGCGATATCTTTCGCGAGCCGGTGCCGTTTGTGATGCGCGACCTGCGCCACGCCGGCGATCT
>CAZAAF010000296.1:0-6293 GCA_964482575.1 uncultured Verrucomicrobiota bacterium
TCCTCATCGGCCGCCTGGGACTTTGTGGCCGCCGCGGCGGTGTGGGACTTCAGCGGCGCAGCCGAGGCCGTGCGCGTGGCCGGGGACGGAGGCGCGGCCGGGGTCTCGGCCTTGGCTGCATCCATCACGGTCGGACGATTGGATTTCAACGGCTTCTCTTCGTCCGCAAACGGTTTCACGCTCGGAGACACCCTGGCTGCGGTGGGTGTCGCCGGTTCGCTCGGAGTCGTCGAAGGCGCGGGGGTGAGTTTCGCCAGCTTCTCCGTGGTGGCGAACGGTTTGGTCATGGGCGACAGGGGTTTGGCCGGGGCCATCGGCACCGGGGATGTCACCCTCACCGTGGGCTTGGTTGTTTCCACCGGGATCGCGTTCGTGGCCGGGGTCAACGGCTTGGCATACAGAACGCCGCCAATTTCGATGTGCGTCGGCTGCGGCGCCGGCGGCGGGGGAGGCGGGGCGGAAACCTGTTTCTCGGCGGGGGCGGCCACGGCGGGTTTCGGCGCCGGCTTGGGCGCGGGTTTCGCGCTGGCCACCATCCGTTTCTCGACCGGGGGCCTCGTCTTCGGGACCGGTTCGGATGTTTTGGCGGCGGCGACCTTCGGGGTTTCCTTCCTGGCGGCAACCGCCGGGGGTTTCGCCGCGCCGGACGATGCCACCGCGCTGGTGATTTGCCATCGTTTCATCAACGGCTCGATTTCCGCCGGATGCGCCGCGATGCGGGAGACCACGCCGAAGGGGTCCAGCAGCAGCCGCGACGGGGCGGTCAGTGCCGGATAGGCCTCCAGCAGTTTGCCATTCGCCGGATCGTTGGCGAACACCTGTGGCCAGGGTGTCGGGTGCGCGGCGTTGGCCGCGTCGAACGTGGCACGGTCGGCGTCGAGATTGACGCCGATGATGGCCAGGCCGCCCGTGTGATGGTTTTCAAACAATCGGCGCACCAGCCCGCTCTCCTCGCTGGCGGGCAGCGTGGCGACGGTCCAGAAATCCAGCAGCACGGCCTGACCGCGCAGCGTATCGAGGTCGATGGATTTGCCGTCGGCGGTCTTCAGGATCATCGAAGGCGCCGGTTGCGCCGCCAGCCCGAGCTGGCGCAGCAGCATGCGCGCCTGCGCGGCCTCGACCGATTTGGGGAACGAGCCGAAGAGGGCAATCACCGATTCGCGCACGCCGCGCTCGTCGCCCTTGCGTTGCTGCGCCCGTGCCAGCAGCCATAGCGCCTGGTCGGCCGGCGGCTGATCGGGGTAATCGCGGGCGATCAACTTGGTCTGATCGATGACAGTGAGCAGGTCCTCCGGCCACGCCGCGCGCGCCAGCACAAACCGGGCCCGGGCGATGCCGGGGCCGCGGTCGGTCTTGGTCAGCGCCTGCTTGGCCAGTTGCAGGGCCTTGTCGCGCTCCGTGCGGTCGCCGGTCAGCCCGGACAGCTCCAGCCGGCATTGGGCATTCACGGCGCGCACCTCGGACGCGTGCGCACTGTGGGGCTGGTCACCAAGGAACTGTTCGCACCGGACCACGACTTCCGTGAGCCAGTCGCGCACGGCGTCGCCGCCGTCGTCCGCGGGCCGCCGGGCGAGCGTGTCGCGGATACGGCGCAGGCCCAGCACCTCGGCCGCCGAGTCCTTCGGGTCGGACGCCAGGACCCCGCCGTCGGGGGCGGCGGCTTCACGCGGCGGCGCGTTGGTGCTGTCGGCAGCGTGAAGCGCTGCCCACGCCGTGACCGCCGCCAACATGCACGCGAGTTGTTTCATGCCACAGTTTCAGCGACCAGATCGCCCACCTGCGTCGTGGAGTAGCCCATCTTGCCGGCGGCGAGCGATTTCAGTTTGGTGTTCACGATCTGGATGACGGCGGTCTCAATGGCCTTCGCGGCCTTCGTCTCGCCCAGGAAATCCAGCAACATCGCGCCGGCGTTGATGGCCGCGAGCGGGTTGATGACGTTCAGGTTCGTGTACTTGGGCGCACTGCCGCCCATCGGCTCGAACATGGAGCAGCCGTCGGGATTGATGTTGCCGCCCGCGGCGACGCCGAGGCCGCCCTGGATGATCGCGGCGAGGTCGGTGATGATGTCGCCGAACATGTTGTCGGTGACGATCACGTCGAACCACTCCGGGTTCTTGACGAACCACATGCAGATGGCGTCCACGTGGGCGTAGTCGCGCTTGACGGTCGGGTAGCCGGCGCCCATCTCGTGGAAGGCGCGCTCCCAGAGGTCGAACGCGTAGGTCAGCACGTTGGTCTTGCCGCACAGCGTGAGCTGCGTGGTCTTGCCGGCGGCGACGTCTTCGGGCTTGAGGCCCTTCCACGGCTGGCCGTCCCGGCGCTTGGCGGCGAGCTCGAACGCGTATTTCAGGCAGCGGTCCACGCCCCGGCGGGTGTTGACCGATTCCTGGACGGCGATCTCATTGGGCGTGTTCTTGAAAACGGAGCCGCCCGTGCCGGTGTAGATGCCCTCGTTGTTTTCGCGGACGACGACGAAGTCCACGTGCTCCGGGCCCTTGTCCTTCAACGGGCAGTCGGCGGCGCGGAAGAGCTTCACCGGGCGGAGATTGATGTACTGTTCCAGCTCGAACCGGAGCCGCAGCAGCAGGCCCTTCTCGAGGATGCCGGGCTTCACCTTCGGATGGCCGACGGCGCCGAGGAAGATGGTCTTGAAGCGACGGAATTCCTGGACGGCGCTGTCGGGCAACACCTCGCCCGTCTTCAGAAAGCGTTCGCCACCGAAATCGTAGGGATGCCAGTCGAGTTTGAAGCCGAACTTTTTGGCGGCTACCTCGGCCACTTTGATGCCTTCACGCACCACTTCCGGGCCGGTGCCGTCACCGGGAAGAACCGCGATCGAATATGTTTTCATTTGGATGCTGGAATAGTAACGGTGCCCGCGTGCAACGCAAGCCGTGATTCACGCGGGAATGGCCTGTTTTGGGGGTCAGGCCCGGCGCAATTCGGCGGCACTCTTGCGGATCAGGTGGTTTTCAATGACCAGGTATTGCACGTCGCTGCCAAAGAACAGGGTCACCGCGTCGTCCGGCGACCGGACGATGGGCTCGCCCTGACGGCGGAAGGGCGCGTTCAGCAGCACCGGTATCCCGGTTCGCGAGTAGACCTTCCGCATCAATGCGTACAGCCGGGGCTGGGTTTTCTCGCTGACGATCTGCGCCCGCGCCATGCCGTCGGCCTGGATGACATCGGCAATCCGGTCCCGCCAGGACGGCGCCACCTGGAAGGCGAACGCGAGCCAGGGCGAGGGTTGGCGGGTCTGGAGGATCTCCTCCGCCGCCCAGTCGAGCACGGAGAGGTTGAAGGGATGCCGCCGTTCGCGGTAGCCGAGCTGGGTGTCCACGCGCCGGGCGATGCCGGGAATGACCGGGTTGCCGAGGATGCTGCGGTTGCCGAGCGCGCGCGGGCCCAGTTCCATCCGCCCCTGGAACCATGCCACCGGCTCGCCGCGCGCCAGCAGGTCGGCGGTCGCGTCGAGGATCGAGGCGGGTTGCTCGAACGGGACACGGTGTTTTTCCAGCGTGGTCCGGACCTGTTCATCGGTGTAACTCGGGCCGAGCGAGGCATGCGTGAGGGGTTCCACCTTGTCACCACAGGCCGCCGCCGCGAGCATCGCCGCGCCGAGCGAGGTGCCGCAGGCGCCGGCCGCCGGGGGGACGAACATCTCCCGCGCCCCCGTTTCGCCCGCAAGCCGGCGGTTGAGCTGCGCATTGAAGGCCACCCCGCCGGCGAAACAGAGCCGTCCCGTCTCCGCAATTTTGCCGTCGAGATGGTGACGCGCCAGCGAAAGCGCGGCTTCTTCCAGCGCGTGCTGCGCGGAGGCGGCCAGGTCGGCATACAACTCGTCCGGGCCGCAGACCGGGCGCGGCGGTCCCCAGAGGTTCACCAGTTTGGTGGAGAAGGAACAGCTTCGCCCCTGGTCATCGCGATAACGGCGCGAGCCGGTCACGTTCACGAGGGCGTTGTTGACGTGCAGATCGCCGTTGCCCCAGCGCAGGCAGGGCGAGATGTCCCACTTGTCCGCCCGGCCGTGTGCGGCCATGGCGGTGACTTTCAACCCGTCGTCCGGCATCTCGAAGCCGAGATACTCCACGATGGTGCTGTAGAAATCGCCCAGCGAGTCGGGCGCATACCATTCCCGGATGCGATGCAGGCCGGTCTCGTCGCCGTACCCGAGCCAGGCGGCTACGTGTTCGTTGTTGCCGTGCAGGCTCATCACCGCGGCGCGACCGTACCCTGACCCGTAAAAGGCCGATGCGGCGCGGGCCAGATGGGATTCGTACGGCATCCACCGGACCGCCGCCGGATCCATGCCGATGAGCGGCAGCATGGCGCGGAGATTCTCCTGGTTCTGCCGGCAGCGGCGGCTGTCGTCAAAAATCGAGGCCAGCGCCCGGCCCGGCGTCCGCCACTGGCGCGCCGCCACCTGCCAGCGCGACGGCGACTGGAGCAGCGAGGTCTTGACGAACGGACAAGCCACCACCTGCACATCCGAGGGTTTCAGCCGGGCGTATTCCAGACACCATCGTGCCGTCATCTCCGGTTGGAGATCGTTCGAGTGCTTGATGCGGTTGAAGCGTTCCTCTTCCGCCGCGGCAATGATCTTGCCGTCCACCAGGAGCGCGGCCCCGGGGTCATAGCCGCCGCCTCCGCTCAATCCGAGAATGACCATGACCCGCACTCTACCGGCGGGTCGTCCGGGTCGTCAAGCAACGGGGTTGCGGACGAGGCGGAGGGTGTTCTTCAACGACGCACCAGAATCCAGGGTGGATCGCGACCTCCGGGCGCGATGGATACAGACGCGAGAAAGAGACTGCGCTTGAAAAGTGAGAAGCTCGACTCAAGCGCCCTGATTTTGCTTCTCAATAGCTATCGCGCCCGGAGGTCGCGATCCACCTCGTGGCTCAACATCAGTGGGAGGTTCATGGAGGGGCGGGTGAGTGAGAATCCGTGGCGGGCGCTTGGATCGTTGCATGATTGATGCAAGCGCTGCACGTCCGCTTCTCAGGAGCGTCTTCCGCCTCCTCACGTCGGCGGCTACGGGTTCATCCTTCATTCTTCGTTGGGTGTATCGCAGCGGCGACCGTTCTCATCGGTACCGGGTCTTCGATGCACCGGCCTCTCGAATCGTCTTTGCCACTCCAACACGGCGGCGCTTGACCGGATGCATGGGTGGGTTAGACTGCATGGAACTGGTGGAAAGAATTGCGCGAATTTCCTGTTGGGCGAGGAAGGGTACAGGGTCGTGGTGGATCCACAATCGACGAAACCGTTTTTGAAACAAGTGGGCGTGGCAACGATGGCCGTTGTCATGGCCTTGCTTGCTGGTTGCTCGCAGCCATCGCCCTCCCATTCCCGGACAGCCCGGTTCCAGCCATTGGTACCCGACGCCCTGAAATCCTTCGGCCCTGTTTTTACCAACTCGGTGGGTGTGGAAATGGTGTTCATCCCGGCGGGTGAGTTCATGATCGGCAGCACGCCGGAGGAGCGCGCGCAGGTCCGGGCCCTGGGCGCGCCCGAGGCGGCGGTGGAACACGAGGGTGGCCAACCCCGGCGCTCGCCGATTCGCCAGGGATTCTGGCTGGGCCGGACCGAGTTGACGGTGGACCAGTGGCAGCAGTTCATCAGCGACACGCATTACCAGACCGAGGCGGTCCGGGGTCTGGCGGTGCTGGATTCCTATCCCCAGAAAAGGCCGGGGGATTATCCGATGGCATGGGTCACGTGGACCGACGCGGTCGTGTTTTGCGAGTGGCTCACGCGGCGGGAACAGCACGCGAACCGCCTGCCGGAGGGATTCATGTACCGGTTGCCGTCGGAGGCGGAGTGGGAATACGCCTGCCGCGGCGGACAGTCCGGCTCGATCTTTTGGTGGGGCGATGCGCCGAAGGATGGCCGGGGCCGGCTGACATGGAGTGGGAAGAACGGTCCGGCGGCATCCCCTGCGCCGGCGGATGCGAACGGCGACCGCGGCCGGAACGCTTTTGGTTTGGCCGACATGCTGGGCAACGTCCGCGAGCAATGTCTCGACGCGTGGGATGCCGCGGGCGCTCATGAGGAGTTTTGCGCGGACTACACCCAGAGCAAGAGCCGCGTGTTGAAGGGTGGCAGTTACCAGAGCGCCGCCTATGATGCGCGCTGCGCCCGGCGCTGGGGAATGCCGTATTCCTGCGGCGGTGCGGACATTGGTTTTCGCGTGTGCTGCGGCATTAATCTCTCCAACGAGATGACGCGCGTGCTCATGAAGCTGGTGGCGCCGGGCGCGCGCGTGCTTGACCTGGGCTGCGGCACCGGCG
>CAZAAF010000297.1:0-4221 GCA_964482575.1 uncultured Verrucomicrobiota bacterium
CCCGGAGATCGGCCTGTTGCGCCCCCTTGCCCCTCAACAGCAAAAACGATGACAACGCCTCCACCGGCCCAAATTCGATTTCGCCCGCCGCGCCCGCGCGAAACTCCATCACGTCAAGCGGCTGGCCCTGTGCATCACAACGGTAAAGCACGCCGGAGGCCGGCGCACGCGACCGATCCGCATCCCCCGGGCGCACGTGCACGCAGGATGTGGTTGCGCCCACTGTGACCCGCAAACGACCCTCGGACTCGACAATCTGCGTCACCGGCACACCGTCGCGGTCGCTGAAGGCATACCCGGGCGCGCGAACGGTTGTCACGGGTTTGCCGTTCTCCAGCACGAGCGATTGCTGCACCTTCGGCCCGGTCACGACCCAGCCGTTGGGCGGCAGTTCGCACGCCTTGCCGCCAACGGTCGCGCGATAAGGCTTCTCGCCGAAGTTGACGAGACAGACCGTGCCCTCGCTGAACCGGGTGCGCTGCACCGCGTGATCGGGAGTAACAAACTCATGTGACACCAACTCCGCCGTGGCCAGCGACTCGTGGAGCTTGCAGGTGTTGCGATACGTGCGCAGGAAGACCAGGCGGTCTTTCTGCCACGAGCCGCCCTTATCGGCCCAGAGCAGTGGAAGGGTGCCGTAGAGGATGTTGAAAGCGTCCTTCTTGCCGGTGATCTCCGGCGCGGCATCGAGCAGGAAGTCGCTCGCGTCGCCCCAATACCACGTCGTGACGATGCAATCGTGGAAGACCAGTTCCCACAGCGGGGCGCGCGATTCATGGCCGATGCCCCATTTCGCATAATCACTCCAACGGGTTGTCAACTTGTGCCCCGCCCCCTCGAACTCCTCGTCCTTCGTCTTGGGATGAATCAAGTGACCCGCCGGCCACGATGCGTAGCCGCCGCTCTGCATGCCTTCGATATAGTCCACCCACGGCACGCACCACCAAATGCCATGTTCGCCACCCATGACCAGCTTGCGATCGCGGAACACGCGGTGCAACGCCGGCCCGCACTCCCGCTTCTGCGTCTTGGTCATCGGGTGTTTCGGGTCGTAGCATTCGTAGAGCGCCTCGGCGGTCGTCACGTCGATGAACCGGCCCAGGAACGGCCATTCGGAGAGGACCTTGTCGGCAGTCGCCTTCGCCGCCTCCACCCAGAGCATGGGACAGCGTTTCATGTACTGCGTTTTCTTGTCCCACGTCAGCCAGGCGGCCATGCGCTGCTGGTCGTTCTTCAACACGGCATCGTCCGGCAGGTTGGCGTGGTTGGAGTCCACCTTGCCGTCCGTCGCCTGCAAAATATCGGTGTAGTTGTCGTACTCGCTGGTGAGGTAACCGAGGTCGTTGACGGCCTTCATGTCCTCGGGCTTCGCAGGCCGGCCGTGGATGAGCATTTTCTCGACGCCCGACGCCTTCGCCTCGCGCGCGAACGACAGCGAGGCGTTGCCCCAGACATCCGGCGCACCGAACAGGCGCTTGAGGTTCGGGGTCTTTTTCAGCTTCTCCGTGAACGGTACAATCAGGCCATGCTCCTTCGCATAGGCGCGATAGCGTTTGCACAGCGCGACGTAGCCGCCGTTGGCCGCGAAGTGATACAACATGCTGCGCGGATAGCCGAACGCCCCCTTCTGTCCGCGCCACCGCACCACCGGCGCCACCAGCAACCGGTCGCCCTTGCCCGCCACCTTCTGCATCGTCACGCCGGCATCGTCGCTCGTCTCGATCAACAACAGGCAGCCGCGCCCGCTGTCGAGATCGCACAATCCCAGCCACGGCATGTCGAGCCGGTCGCCGCTGAAGCTGGTGCGCGGAAACGGCTGCAGGTCGAGCGGATACAGGTGCCCGTTGCTGTAGTCCGCCACCGCCAACACCCCGTGCGGCACATCGAGCATGAACGGTTCCAGGAACCGGATTTCCTCCAGGGGCGCTTTCAGGTCCTCGGGACGCGCCTCGACGCGCAGTTCCGCCGCGCCACTGTCCGGCAGGGTGAACGAGAGTTTCACCGCCAGCTTGTTCTTTTTGCCCGTGTCAAACGTCCGCTCCAACACGGCGGACCGCTGGGATGTCTTGACGACGCGGTACACGGGCGACGACGGCGGCGACAGTTTCTTCCCGGTGCCATCCACCGGGACGCCCTGTTGCCAGAGCTGGTCGCCGGCCTTGTCACGGACACTGATCCGTCCGCTGTCCGGCGCGATCTCCACGCGCAACGCACGGTTTTCCAGCACGACGGAATCCGCGCCCGCCGCCAACGCGACACAGGACACCAGGCAAAGGGAAAGAAGACAGGTTTTCATCGTGACTCTCGCTTCGATAGCCGGCGCAGCCACAGTCGGGATGGTGGACGCTTGCATCCAAACCCGGGCCGGGTTGCATCCGGCGAGGGAAGAATTGCACGCCCATCCCGCGAAGAAAACACCTTTGACCTACTACTTTCGTGTGATTCCGTGCGGGGTCCCTGCGGACGCTTCGGCACGCCCCGCAGTCAGCCCTTCATCTCACCGGTCAACGCCTTCGCGAGAAGACGGCACTGCGGTAGCGTGTTGTAGAGTTGGGTCGAAATCCGCAGCAGACGCTTCGGCGGCGCGGGCCACGGGATGATCGGCACCTCGATGCGATGCCGGAGACGCAGTTGGTCCTGGAGCGGGTCGGCGTAGAGCGGCGAGGCCGGCGCCCCGTCATCGGCTGAATCGGGAATGGGGACCGACGCCAGCGACCCGATGAGGTCGTCCGGGCATGGCAACGCAATGCCAAGGGCCTCGCAAAGGACCTTTCTCCCGGCCAGTGCCAGCGCACGGTTGCGCCGCATCACCTCCGGCCAGCCCCCGGGAAGCAGGGTTCCCATCACCCGCAACGCTTCCGGCACGCTCAGCCACGCCGACGGGTCCCACGTGCCCGCCCACGCAAACTCGACCTGGAAACGCGACCGGTCGGTCCGGGTCGTGTTCGCGCCATGGCTGATGACCGTGGGCCGGATGGCGGCCTGCCGGTCGCGGCGCACCACGAGGAAGCCCGCGCCCTTGGGCGCACAAATCCACTTGTGGCAATTGCCCGTGTAATAAGCCGCCCCCATCTCGCGCAACCGCAGCGGCAGCATGCCCGGCGCGTGCGCCCCGTCCACCAGCGTCTCCACGCCGCGCGCCGCCAGTTCCCGGATCAACCGCTCGATGGGCAGCACCAGACCGGTCTGGCTGGTGACATGGTCGATCAAGGCCAGCCGCGTTCGTGGCGTCACGCGCTCCAGCACCGCCGCCACAATCTCGTCCGCCGACGCGAGCGGGAATGGAAGCGCGGCCACGGTCACCCGGGCGCCCCACTGCGCCGCGGCAAACTCCAGCGCATTGCGGCAGGCGTTGTATTCGTGGTCCGTCACCAGCAGTTCGTCGCCCGGCTCGAACCGCAGGGAACGCACCACCGCGTTGACGCCGGAGGTGGCATTCGTGACAAACACCAGGTCCTCCGCCTCCGCGCCAACAAACGCCGCCAGCGCCGTCCGCGCCGCATCGAGGCTTCCCTCGAGGTCGCGCACAAAAAACTGCACTGACTGCCGTTCCATCCGCGCGCGGAGTTGCTGCTGGAATTCCAGCACGGGCCGCGGGCAACTGCCAAACGACCCGTGATTCAGGAAAATGACATCCGGGTCCAGCGGCCAGAAGGCCGGTTCCCCCACCGGTTGGTTGAGAATGGAATCCTCGGCGGTCATGCGTCCATCGTAGCGCAAGCCATCCCCCGTATCAATGCCAGCGACGCCCGCGCCGTGTGGGCGTCAGGAGACCGGGCGGGCCGCTCAGATCTTCTCGGCTTTTTCGTAAACAACCAGTTCGTCCCGGCCGCTCAAGTCCTGGGGATGATAGCGCGGTATCGGCAGCTCGATCTGCTTGAACGTCACCGGCACGGTCTTCTTGTCCACAAGACCGGCCGCCACGGCCACGCCATAGATGATCGCCTCGGGACGCGGCGGGCAACCGGGGATGTAATAGTTCACGGGCACGACCTTCTCAACGGGCCCGAGCACGGAATAACTGTCGAACCAGATGCCGCCGCCGCAGGCGCAGGAACCGATGGCGAAGACCAGCTTCGGCGCGGGCATGGCCTCATAGGCGCGCTGGAGCGCCTTTGCCGTGGAGCGCATCGCCGGCCCCTGGCAGAGCATCACATCGGCATGGCGCGGGGAACCGACGAGCTTGATGCCGAAGCGCTCGACGTCGTAGCGCGGCATCGA
>CAZAAF010000297.1:4231-6282 GCA_964482575.1 uncultured Verrucomicrobiota bacterium
GTAGTAAGGCGTGAGGACGTTGAGCACCTCGATGTCGCAGCCGTTGCAGCCGCCGCTGTTGGCGTGATAGACCCACAGCGACCGGCCGAACATTTTCTGGCAGAGATTCTTCAACATGGCAGCTCAGTCCCACTCGATCCTGATGTCATCCACCACCGGCTCGTTCTCGAGATACGATTTGGAGCGGAACACCCAGCGCTCGTGCGCCACGTCGTCCACGCGGTACCCTTTCAGCTTGAGTTGCTCCAACGCCGAGGGCTCCTTGAAACACCGCCCGCACCGCTGGCAGGTGCCCATGAACAACTCCACCCGCTGCTGGATGTCGCCGATGCTGTTGGTCCCGTTCTCGAACTCGTGGCTCATCGTGATGGCCTTCTCCGGGCACACGTCGGCGCACCGGCCGCAATAGGTGCAGCGGCGGCCGAGATACTGGAGAATGCGGATCTCCTGGCACAGGTCGAACAGGAGGATTTCGCGCGCCGGGCAGTTGTTGGCGCACCCCCCGCACCCGGTGCATTTGGCGGCATCGAACAGCGGCCGGCCGCGGAAGTTCTCCGGCACCGGCTGCCCCTGGGCCGGATACGGCAGCGTCACGCGTCCCGCCTTCAAACAGACGATCGCTTCCTGGAGTTTGCTCAAGACAGACATGCGTTTACCTCAATCAATACCCGAAACTCGCCAGCACCAGCGCCACCAGCGCCGCCACCAGCAGCACGGCAAAATAACGGAGCGCCTGGTCAATCCGGTAGCGCGCATGCGTCGCCGCCACCAGCGTCACCAGCAACACAAGGCCCGTGACCTTCGCCCAGAAGACCAGCCACCCGAGCGGGAAGATCAGGCTCGAGCCCCACGGGACAAACAGCGTCACGAACAGCGCGCTGTAAATGACGAGCTTCGCCATCTGCGCATACTTGAAAAGCGCCAGCTTCGGCCCGGAGTACTCCACCAGCGGGCCTTCCATGATCTCCGTCTCCGCCTCGGAAATGTCGAACGGCACGCGTTGCACGAACGCCTGGAACGACAGCAGCATCACGCCACACAGGAGGATGCCCGACAACGGGAACACCGTGTTCACATACACGGACCCGTTCAACACCGTGTCGAGCCGGAAGGACTGCGCATGCACCGCGCCGACGACAATGGCGACCGCAAACAATGGTTCCAGCGCGATCATCGTCATCATCTCGCGATTGATGCCCAGGAGCGAATACGTGGAGCCCGCCGCCAGACCCGCCAGCAGGGTGCAGATGCCACAGAGGGTGAGCAGATAGATCAACAGAATCGCATCCCCCACGGCGTTCATCGGTGCAGCAAACCCCATCGGCACCAGACAGGCCACCGTCAGTATCGCCGCCAGCGACAGATAGACCGAGAACCGCTGCATGAGCGGGGATTCGCCGGACTCGATGTCCTCCTTGCCCAGCAGCTTCAACAAATCGTAATACGGTTGTCCGATCGGGGGGCCTTTGCGGGACTGGATGATCGCCGTGATCTTGCGCAGCACACCCTGGAAAAACGGCGCGAGCACCAGCACGATCATCACGTTGGCCAGACCGCCGAGGATGGACAGAAGCGTTTTCATGCCCGGGTCCCCCGTG
This sequence comes from uncultured Verrucomicrobiota bacterium, assembly GCA_964482575.1. GTDB lineage: Bacteria > Verrucomicrobiota > Verrucomicrobiia > CAIQCK01 > CAIQCK01 > CAIQCK01. The sequence continues at coordinate 5,830 of CAZAAF010000297.1, forward strand.
CCAATTTCACCAACTCCTCCTGGGTCCAGACCTTCGTCGTGCCGGACTTGAGGTCGATGGTCTCCAACCGGTCCGTGCAGGAGAAACAGGGATCAATGCTACCGAGCGAGATCGTCATGTCCGCCAGCTGCTGGTCCTTGATCATGGCCGGAATGCCCTGGAGATTTTGATAGGTCGGGGCGCGCACGCGCCAGCGCCGGGGCCGGTTGTTCTCACCGGTGATGACAAAGTGATGGCTCTCGCCCCGCGGCGCCTCGACGGACGACAGGCCGAGCCGGCCCACGGGCAGTTCGTCCTTGAGCGTCAGTTGCAACGGCCCCTCCTCCATCTTTTCCAGGCACTGGCGGATGATCTTGATGGACTCGAACACCTCCCGGGCCCGCACCAGCACGCGCGACCAGACATCGCAGCCGTTCTCCGTGATGACATCGAAATCGAGGCGGTCGTAGGCGG
>CAZAAF010000298.1:0-2578 GCA_964482575.1 uncultured Verrucomicrobiota bacterium
GGTCGGATGGCGATGACCTGCGCCGCCCCGGGCCGGCCGATCAAATAAATGTCGCCGATGATATCGAGCACCTTGTGGCGGACAAACTCGTCGCGGAACCGCAAGCCGCCCTGGGTCAGTACGGATTCGCCGCGGACGATGTTTGCGTTCTCCAGCGAGCCACCTTTGATCAGTCCGGCCTTCATCAAATGCTCCACTTCATGGAAGAAACAGAACGTCCGGCAGGGTGCAATTTCCTCCGCGAAACTCTCCCGGTCCACGCCGACGCTGAAATACTGCGAGTCCATGCCGCCGACGGGGAACGAGATCGTGCAACTGATGCTTAGCCGGTCCGAAGGCAGCATGACCACCGTCGAATCACCCTGTTTGAACCAGATTGGCTCCGTGATCTGTATCACCTCGCGTTTGCCCTCTTGTTCCACCAATCCGGCCTCGCGGATCATCTTTACATACGGCAGCGCACTGCCGTCGCCCACAGGTGGTTCGTTGGCATCCAGTTCCACCACGGCGTTATCCACGCCAAGCGCATGGAATGCCGCCATGACGTGCTCGATGGTGTGAATGCGCATGTTGCCCTTGCCAATGGTCGTGCCCCGCGTGGTTTCCACCACGTTGGCAACCAGCGCCTCCACCTCCGGCTGATCGTCCAAGTCGGTCCGTTTGAAACGGATGCCCGTGTCCACCGCAGCCGGCTTGAAAGTCATCGTCACCGGGTTGCCCGTATGGAGACCGACACCGGAGAACGAAACCGCCTTCTTGAATGTCTGTTGCTGTTTAAACATGCTGAGATTTCCGTTCGATACCTTAGAAAAACGTCCGCACCGTTTAGCACACGCTCCCGCTGATGGCAAGCGCCGCCCAAGGGGAAATTCAATCCCTTTCAGTCGAGGGAAGCCGAGGAACGACTCCGCAACCTGCAGCTTGTAGAGCACGATTCAGCCGGCCATGAGGACGACGGCGACCTATCTCCCGCCACTTCCATAGTACCTAAAGAGTAAGACAAGCCCGGTGGCAAGGAGACTGACCACTAGGACAAACAACCAGTTCTCCCAACCCCAATAGCGCAGGAAAACACCCAACATCAGTAATTTTTGGCGAACGGTCGAAATCATTAGTTTTCCTGCCACGTTCAGTATCCTGACGATTCTGCTATGCCAACTTTCCCCTGCTTCACCCTGACAGGAACCTTCCACCTCATCGTCAGCACGCGCAAGCAGTTTAGGCTGGTTTTCGCTGCAGTCAACCTGGTGAACTGCGCCTCGCGATATAATCGCATCGGGGCGACGTCATTCACCTTCGCGCCTCCAGCGGCAGATTCACCTGCCTGCCGGTTTTTGCGGATTCGTAGATGGCCAGGATGATTTCAACGGACTTCCGACCCTCGGCTCCATCCACCAGCGGCGAGCCCCCGGTCTCGATGGCGTGGGTGAAATCCTGAAATTGCTTCTTGTGGCCGATGTAGCTGATGGCCTTCGGGTCGGCAGCACCCCCGGTGCCGGACTTCCGCTGCGACATCAGAGTCACCACGCGGTCATCCACCGGCGTGGGCTCGGCGAACTTCCAGAAAAGAATGTCGTCCTGCTCGACAATGACAGTGCCACGGTCGCCATGGATTTCCGTTTTCTTGAGCAAGCCGGGAAACGCGGACGTGGCACCCTCAATCGTGCCGAGCGCGCCGTTCTTGAACTGAACCGCAGCCACCGCGGTGTCCTCGACCTCGATGCGCTGGTGCGCCAGCAGACCGGTAACGGCGGAGACGCTGGCGACGTCGCCCATGAACCATTGGAGCAAATCGACATTGTGGATCGACTGGTTCATCAAGGCGCCCCCGCCGTCCATTTTCCACGTGCCGCGCCAGCCGCCTGCGTCGTAGTACTCCTGCGTGCGCCACCATTTGACATAGGCGTCGCCAAGCGTGAGCTTGCCAAACCAGCCACTGGTGACGGCCTGCTTCAGAAGCTGGTTGCACTCGCTCCATCGGGAGGGGAAAATCGTGGCGAGCTTCACACCGCTCTTGGCCGCGGCCGCGATGACGGCATCGCAGCGTTCCAACGTCACTTCGAGTGGCTTCTCCACGATCACATGTTTGCCGGCCTTGGCCGCGGCGACCGCGGCATCCATGTGCAGACCGCTCGGTGTGCAGATGGTAACGATGTCCATATCGTGAGCGCAAAACTTTTCCAAGTCGGTGTACCACGCGCATTGATGGGCCTCGCCCAGCCGTTTGGCAGCCGCCTCACGGACGTCGGTGACGGCGACAAGTTGCGCATGGGGAATGTCCTTGATGGCGGCGATGTGGAATTCCGAGATCATGCCGCAACCGACGATGCCGAACCGATATGTCTTAGCCATGTTGATATCCTTGTTGGGTTGAATAAAACAAACTTCCACCGCGGAAGCACGCGAAAAGGAACAGGCCGGCGGAGAATCCAACACTTCCCGCTGTTGGCTAGTTCGCCTTTTCCGCAGTCTTTTTGGCCGACAAACTTGAGTTGCGGAAACCGTAAGCAAAATAGATCACCAACCCGATGGCCATCCAGACCACAAGCCGCACCCAAGTGTCCGCTGGCAGGTTGAT
>CAZAAF010000298.1:2588-6273 GCA_964482575.1 uncultured Verrucomicrobiota bacterium
AGCAGAAGAAAACGCCCAGCGGGCATACAATCCAGTAGGCGGGCGTGCGGAACGGCCGATGGATGTGTGGGTCGGTGTAGCGCAGCACATACACGCCGGCACAAACAATCGCAAACGCCAGCAGTGTGCCGATGGAAACCAGTTCGCCCAGGATGTCAATCGGGAACACGCCTGCGAACAACATGGCCACGACACCGGTCAGGATTTGGGCCAGCCAAGGCGTGCGAAAGCGCGGATGTACCGCGCAGAAGATCGGGGGCAACAGACCGTCCTTGGACATGCTGTAGAAGATGCGAGGCTGACCCATCAGCATCACCAGGATGACGGACGAGAGCCCGGCGATGGCACCCAGTTTGATCACCGGTGCCATCCAACTTGATACCGAGGATCCAAGCGAATCGACAGCCACGGCGATGGGAGCCGGGACATTCAGCTGGGTGTAGGAGACCACGCCGGTAAGGACCAGCGATACGATGATGTAAAGGGCCGTGCAGATGCCCAGCGACAGCAGAATGCCAATGGGCATGTCCCGTTGTGGTTTCTTGGCCTCCTGCGCGGCGGTGGATACGGCGTCAAAGCCGATGTAGGCAAAGAAAATAACGCCCGCCGCCCGTACGACACCACTCCAGCCAAACTCCCCGCTTGCCTTCGCCGCAGGAATGAACGGATGCCAGTTGGCCGGGTTGATGTACGTAATTCCCACGCCGATGAACGCCAGAATGACGAGCATCTTGATCGCCACCACCAGATTGTTGAACGAGGCGGATTCCTTGATGCCGATGATCAGGAGCACGGTTACGGCCGCGATAATGAACGCGGCCGGCAGGTTGAAGATGGACGTGGCATGGCCGAGCGTGGCGGGATCGGTTCCCGCCGCCTTGATCTGATCCATGATCGCGTCGCTGATCGGAGCCCAGCCGGATTTCATCTTGCAGGCTGCGGCCAGGGTTGTGGGAATTTCGATGAGATGCGTCCCCGTGGCCGCCGAGAGCGCGGGGGGAATGTGGATGTGCATGTCGTAAAGGAACGACATGACATATCCCGACCAGCCCACGGCCACGGTTGAGGCGGCGAAGAGATACTCCAGGATCAAGTCCCACCCGATGATCCATGCAAAGAATTCCCCCAACGTGGCGTACCCATAGGTATAGGCCGAGCCGGACACGGGAATCATTGAGGCAAATTCCGCGTAGCACAGCCCGGCGAATCCGCAGGCGGTGCCTGCAAGGATGAAGGAAAGCACAATGGCCGGGCCTGCGTATTTGGCGGCCGCCTGGCCGGTGAGGACAAAGATGCCTGCCCCTATGATCGCACCAATCCCCAGTGTGGTGAGATTAACCGGCCCCAAGGCACGACGGAGACGATGATCGTGGGCGACCTCGTTTTGCAACGCGGTTACGCTTTTCCGCCGAAATATTTTCATCAATGGGCATTTTCTTTAACCCGCCCCGCCCCATTGTGCAAGGAAACGCTGCGCCGATTTAAGATGGCCTCGATGTGAAATACCCTCCCTTGCGTCCACCCGACACCTTGTCTCGGCTATTTGCCGACCCCCACCACCTTGGGTTTGGTGCCTTTGGTGAGGAACAAGACCGTGGTGCGGTCACCGAGGGAAATGGCAACATAGACACGTGCGTCGGCCTCGTCCAGCCACTGGGTCATCCTCGGATCCGCAGACTTCGGTCTGGCAACCGTCTTGACCTTGACCCTCTCGGGCTTCAAGTCCGCCAACTTATCATCCGGTTTTCGGGCGCCCATGGGCGTCAATACATACTGCCGGAGTTGTTCCTTGGTTCTGAGAATCCCTTCCTGACAAACAAACGGCACGCGGGTCAGATCGTCCACCCGGTCCTTCCTGCCCTCCAGCATTGCCATGAACCACTCGCGTGCGACGGCTTCTGCCGGTGTTTCGCCCGCAGGAGCGGTCGCTGCGGCAAAGCTCGAAGCCGTTGCCATGAACAGGAGCAGGAGCGCCGTTCTCATAACCTCCACTACCGGCACGGATGAAGAGGGTTACAGGAAAACGCGCGTGCCATCTTGTGTTTGACCGTCGAATGGACCAGATTGGTGCCACCAACACACTATTGGCATGAGCAAACCAACCATCGCGATTATTGGAGCCTCCGCGAACCGGGAGAAATACGGCAACAAGGCTGTGCGCGCCTTTCTCCAGCAGGGTTATGATGTGTATCCCGTTCATCCAACGGAACAGGTCATCGAAGGTCTCACGGTGTTTCGTTCCGTCGCGGATATTCCCGTGGCTCTGGACAAGGTCAGCCTTTACGTGTCGCCGCCGGTTGGCATGAAGCTGGTGGAGGAAATCGCCAGGAAAGGCTGCAAGGAACTTTGGTTGAATCCCGGCGCGGACTCGCCCGAGCTGTACGAAAAATCACAAACGCTGGGCCTCAATCCGATTGTCGCGTGTTCCATCGTTGGCGTGGGAGTCAGTCCCCATACCCTGTGAACCGGCCCCTGTCACTTTGAGGCGAACTTCCGTTCCAAGCTCTCGATCAGGGTTGGGACGTCCAAGGGGGCCACGTCGCGACGGCCGCAGGCACGGGCCTTTTCAACATCTTCCATGGTCCAGACGCCCGGAATGGCTCGATGACATTTCGGACACTGGCCGGCTTGAAGGTGGTTGTTCAGGACCGTGAAGCCTTCGCGCTCGATCAGCAGCCTGTTGCAGTCCGGACAGCGCGTGTTCTCCCAGTCTCCAACGCCGCCGGGCCGGTTCCCTGCATAGACGAAACGCAGCCCCTCCTCGCGGCCGATCTCCGCGGCACGTATGACCTGTTTGGCGCTGGTGTTCGGACGATCCGTCATGCGGTAATCGCCGTGGAACGCAGTCACGTGCCATGGAATATCCGGCGATAGGCTCTTGATAAAGCGAGCGATGTCGCGCAGTTCTTCTTCATCGTCGTTGAAACGTGGTACCACCAGAGTTAATACTTCCAGCCAAAAACCGCGCTCGTACAAGAGGCGTATCGTTGAAAGCACCGCCTCCAACCGTCCGCCCAACCGCCGGTAGTTGACGGGGTTCATGCTCTTGAGAACTGCCTTGTAAAAATCCACCCACGGACGCAGGTAATCCACCACCTCCGCTGTGCCGTGCCCGTTTGACACGAAACCCGTGGCCAGCCCCGCCTCGCGCGCCATTCCGAACACCTCCACCGCCCACTCGCTGCTGATGAGCGGTTCGTTGTAAGTGCTGATTACCGACTGAGCGTGCCGCCGCCGCGCCAGGTCCACGATCTGTTCGGCACTGACCTCAAACACCTCCGCCCCCGCCTGTTTGTCCCGCAAGGACTGCGAACTGACCCAGTTCTGACAGTAGTCGCAGTGGAGGTCGCAACCGAGCATGCCGAAGCTGCAGGCCCCGGATCCCGGGAGCGCATGATAAAAAGGTTTCTTCTCGATCGGGTCCACCTGCAAGCCTGTTGCGTAGCCCGCAGGGACCCGAAGGGTGACGCCGTCATGAAACCGCACAACGCAAACACCGGCTTTACCGCTGGCGATGACACAGCGATGACCGCACGCCACACAGCGCACTTTACGGTCGGTTGTTTTTTGAAAAAGCACCCCCTCCTGCGTCAGCGCACGCAAGCGCGCTTCCAGACTCAACGCATTACGATCCGCTTGTATCCACCGCGTCATAGAACTCCTAATTATAGCACGGGAAACAGCC
>CAZAAF010000299.1:0-6246 GCA_964482575.1 uncultured Verrucomicrobiota bacterium
GCCCGCTTGGTGCGAACGATGACGCCGTGGACCACCTCACCCTTCTTCACAGTGCCGTCCGGCGCCGCTTCCTTGACGTTGGCGGAAATGATGTCGCCGATGCGGGCGTACTCTTTGTTCGAGCCGACGACGCCCACCACCGACGCGCGACGCGCGCCGGAGTTGTCGGCTACTTCTACGATGGTTCTTACCTGGAGCATGGTGTTAAACCTCTGTCTCTTGCGTCACCCGCGCCAGCATCCGGTGCGACATGGGCAGGATTTCCACCACACGCCAGCACTTCAGCTTGGACAGCGGCCGCGTCTCGATAATACGCACGCGGTCGCCGAGCTTGGCCTTGTCCTCTTCGTCGTGCGCGTAGAACTTGGAACTCTTGGTGATGACTTTGCCATACTTCGGATGCGGCACGCGACGTTCAACGCGCACCACCACGGTCTTCTCCATCTTGTCGGAGATGACCATGCCGATGAGTTCCTTGCGGACGCCCCGTTTGCGGGCGCCGGCGGCCGCCATGGTGACGACTGCGGGTTGAGTTGATGTCTGATCGGGCATAAAAAATCTCGTTCTGCTTATTTCACGCCAGCGACCGTCGCCGCGCGCCGTTTCTGCGTGATCACGGTTTGAATCCGGGCGATGTTGCGCCGCAACTCGCGGATGCGGCTCGGCTTTTCGATCTGGCCGCCGTGTTTTTGCAGGTTGAGCTTGAACAACTCCTCACGGCAGTCGCGCTCTTTCGCCTGCATTTCCTCAATACTTTGTTCTCGAAGTTCTTTGGCCTTCATGGGCTGTAAATTAATCCTACATCAAACGCGACACAAACCGCGTCTTAATCGGCAACTTGCCTGCGGCCAGGCGGAATGCTTCTTTCGCCAGCGGCTCGGGTACGCCGCCCAGCTCGAACATGATGCGGCCCGGGCGGACCACCGCCACCCAAAACTCGGGTGCGCCTTTGCCCTTACCCATGCGCGTTTCCGCCGGCTTCTTGCTGACGCTCTTGTCGGGGAAAACCCGCAACCAGAGCTTGCCGCGCCTCTTGGTATGACGGGAGATCGCCACGCGGGCCGCCTCGATCTGCTTGGCGGTCATCCACGCACGCTCCAGCGCCTGCAATCCATACTCACCGAAGTCCACGCTCACAGCGCGGCTCTCGAAGCCCTTGCGGCTGCCCCGCTGGTGCTTCCGGTACTTAACGCGTTTCGGCATTAACGGCATAGGTCGTATCCTGGCAAAAGTTCAACGCTTCTCGGGTTATTGCGCCGCCGCGGGCTCCGCGGCCACTGGCGCTGCCGACGGCGTCTCCACGCGACGGTCGACATGTTTCTGTCCCTTGTAAACCCAGCACTTCACACCGATCTTGCCATAGGTGCACAGCGCCTCGGCAAAACCGTATTCAATCTCGGCACGCAGGGTCTGCAGCGGCACCGTGCCCTGCCGATACCATTCCGTGCGGGCGATTTCGCCGCCGCCCAGACGGCCGGCACAGCGGATCTTGATGCCGGACGCGCCCATGTCCAGGGCCGTCTGCACCGCCTTTTTCATGGCGCGGCGGAAGCTGATGCGCCGCTCCAACTGCAAAGCCACGTTCTCGGAAATCAACTGCGGGTCGGTTTCCGGCTGCTTGATCTCGATGATATCGACGTAAATTTCCTTGCCGCCGGTCATCGTGTGCAGCTCTTCCTTCAGTTTGTCGATCTCCGCGCCCTTGCGGCCGATGACAATGCCGGGCCGTGCGGTGTGCACAGTAATGCGCAGGCGGTTGGCCGCGCGCTCGATCACGATCTTGGGCACCGCGGCCTGCGAAAGCTTCTTTTTGACAAAGTCGCGGACCTTGATGTCCTCGTGCATGAGGTTGATGTACTCCTTCTTATCGGCGAACCACTTGCCCCGCCAATCGAAGGTAACAGGCAATCTATAGCTGACAGGATGAACTTTCTGACCCATACGTTCTCCGTTATTTCTGCTCCGGTTTCGCGGCCTCAGCCGGTTTCGTTTCCGCCTTGGCTGCCGGCTTGGGAGCGGGCACCGCACCGGGCGTCCGCCGCACCGCCTCCGCCACCACGATCTTGACGTGGCAGGTCCGGCGCAACCGGGGCGCCGCCATGCCGCGGGCACTGGCCTTCCACCGCTTGAACATCGGGCCGGTTCCCACGACGGCTTCCTTCACCACCAGGGTGTCCGCCGCCAGGTTTGCATTGTTCTCCGCATTGGCCACAGCCGACCGCAGTGTCTTCAAGACAATGCGCGCGCTCTTGCGCGGCGTGAACTGCAGCACGTCCAGCGCGTGCGCCACGGGCATTCCCTGTATCTGACGCGTGATTTCCGACACCTTCTGGTGCGACATCCGCGCGTATTTAGTTATCGCTTGCACGTCCATAAAATTTCTAGCTCTTTGTCAACCGTACACGGTCACCGACCTTGACCGCATTCCCGCGGTCCATCGTCTCGATAACCGCTCCCGAAATCTTTTTTCTTACTTCGACGACCTTAAGCCGGGCAATCACCCGGGTCCCACGTATCACGGCGAACGGCATGCCCAGTCGCACACCCTGCTCGCTACCGAGGTTGATCACCGCCAGTTCCAAACTCCAGTTCAGGCTGACCACCTGCGCTGAATCCAGCGTCGGAGCCACCGGCTCGGCCACTGTCGGCGACGGCGCCTTGGCCGCTGCCGGCTTTGCGGCCGCTAGCGCCCGTCTCACGCGTTCGGCTTCCGCCAACGCCTGAGCCCGCTGCACCACACCGATGCTCTCCGGTCCCTGCAACAACTGCTCCAACACCGTATTCAGTCGCTGCAGTTGATCGAGCAGTTTGTTCCGTTCCTGCTCGCTTCGTTGCAACGCCGCTGTCGCATCGGCCAGTTCCGAGTTCAGCTTCACCGTATCGACCGATGTCGCGGATGCCGCGCTCGACGGCCGTGGTTGCTTTTGCAACTCCTGGCACCGCTTGCGGAGCACGGCCGCTTCGCCTTGGACGGCCGCGAGACTCTCGCTCAGCGCTTTCAGCGCCTGCTCTTTCTCCGCCATCTCGGTCTGCATCTCAGCATAATCACTGAAGAGCTTCCGAAACGCCACGGCCTGCTCCTGCTGCTGCAGCGCGTTTTCCTCGGCCTTGATCAGGCCATCTACTGCCAAAGAACGTTCCTCGGTGCGATCTTGCGCAACCGACGCAGCGACCATCCACCCAAGGACCCACGCCACTGCCGCGTATCGGATCCCGGCCCACATGACAACTCCGCCTACTTCGCGGCCGCCTTCTCCGTGTGGGCGCCGTGTTTCCTGAAGATGCGGGTCAGCGAGAACTCGCCGAGCCGGTGACCGACCATATTCTCGGTCACGAAAACCGCGTTGAAAATCTTTCCATTATGCACGCTGAACGTGTGGCCGACGAACTCAGGCACAATCATCGAGCGGCGCGACCAGGTCTTGATCGGCTTCTTCTGGCCGGTTTCATTCAACTTGAGCACCTTTTCCATCAAGTGCTCATCCACAAAAGGGCCTTTTTTAAGCGAGCGTCCCATGACTACTTCTTCCTCCGATCCTGCACGATGAACCGACTCGTGGACTTGTGTTTTCTGCGGGTCTTGTAACCCTTGGCCGGTTGGCCCCAAGGCGAACACGGATGATGCCAGCCGCCGCCGCCCTTCGACTTGCCCTGACCGCCGCCCATCGGGTGGTCCACCGGGTTTTTGCACATGGCGCGTGAGGTCGGACGCCAGCCGAGCCAGCGGGTACGTCCTGCTTTGCCCAAAGTGATGCTGTCGTGGTCCAGATTGCCGACCTGACCAATGGTCGCGTAGCACTCTTGATGCACGCGCCGGATTTCACCGGACGGCAGTTTGATCTGCACGTACTCGCCTTCCTTGGCCATCAACTGTGCCGATGCGCCCGCTGTACGCACCATCTGCGCACCACGGCCACGGTTCAGCTCAATCGCATGAACCGGCAAGGACATCGGAATCGACTTCAACGGCATCGCGTTACCAACCTCGGTCGGCGCTTCGGGGCCGCTCATGACGCTCTGGCCAACCTGAAGGCCGTTAGGCGCAAGGATATAACGCTTTTCGCCGTCCTTGTAGTACAACAAGGCGATGCGCGCGCTGCGGTTGGGATCGTATTCGATCGCCGCAACCTTCGCCGGCACCCCAGTCTTGTCACGCTTGAAATCAATGATCCGGTAGAATTGCTTGTGGCCGCCGCCGCGATTGCGGGCCGTCATCCGGCCGTGGCAATTGCGTCCGCCCTGCTTCCGCAGCGGCTCCAACAACGACTTCTCCGGCGTGTCCTTCGTTATCTCCTCGAAGGTGTGGTCCATCCGGAACCGAGCGCCGGGCGTCCTAGGTTTGAATTGCTTGATGCCCATGGAAAAATCCTACGCGAGTTCGATTTTGTCGCCAGCCTTGAGGGTGACGATGGCTTTCTTCCAACTCAACTGCCGGCTGGGGCGGCCGCGCAACCGCTTCAGCTTGCCGTGTACGTTGAGCGTGTTGACGGACAACACGGTCACCTTGAAAAGCTTTTCGACGGCCTGTTTAATGTCAATCTTGTTGGCCTCTTGCGTCACGGCCAGCGTGTACTGGTTGGACTTGGCGCTCTGGGCGCTGCCCTTCTCCGTCACACGCAACGTCTTGATGATTTGATGCGGGTCTCTCATCGCTTAGTCTTTCGCCAACCGTTGCTCAACCTTTTGGAGCGCCGACTTTGTAAACACGAGTTTGTGGGCCAACGTCACATCGTACACGTTCAGATTCGACGCATCCACCATCGTCACGAATGCCACATTGCCCGAGGCCAGCGTCAGATTCTTGTCCGCGCCATCCGTTACCAGCAGAATCGAGCGGTCGCCCGCCTTCAGATTCTTGACGACCGCGACAAACTCCTTCGTCTTCGGCGTCTTCAACGCGATGGCATCCACCACCACAACATCGCCCGACGTGATCCGGTCACTCAACGCTTTTTGCAGCGCCAGACGGCGAACCCGCTTCGGCATTCCCAGCGACCAGTCCCGGGGCTTCGGGCCAAAAACCACACCGCCGCCGCGCCAAAGCGGGCTGGCAAAACTGCCCGCCCGTGCATTGCCTGTGCCCTTTTGCTTCCACGGTTTCTTGCCGGAACCAGCGACCTCGCCCAACGTCTTCGTGCACGCCGTGCCCGAACGGCGATTCGACTGAATCGCCACCACGGCATCCCGCACGGTTTGCTGGCCGCGGCTCCCTTTGATGATGAAGTCGTCGCGCAGTTCAAACTCGCCTGCCGCGCCGCCTTCGCTATTTAACACCGGAATCTTCATTGCGTATTAAGTGATAAAGTGATGGGTAATCCGGTCGAATTACTTCTTCGCCGGGGCCTTGGCCGGCGCGCCCTTCGGGGCCGCCTTGCCGGCGGCCTTCTTGTCCGCCACCGCCGTCACCAGCACCTTGCGCTTCTCCGTACCGAGTTTCTTCGAGGTGCGCACGATGATAAAACCGCCACGCGGTCCCGGCACCGAGCCCTGCACCAACAAGAGGTTTTCCTTCTCGCGCACCTGGATCACTTCCAGATTCTGGGTTGTGATGCGCTCGTCGCCCATATGGCCCGGCATGCGCTGATTGCGCCGGACGGTGCCGGGGAAGCTACGCATACCGATCGCGCCCACGCGGCGATGCCAGCCCTTGTGGCCGTGCGATTCGGGACCGCCCTGCATGTGATGTCGGAAGATGACGCCCTGGAAGCCACGGCCCTTCGAGGTGCCAATGACGTCCACGAACTGGCCGACTTCAAAGAGCGTCGGTCCAACCACGTCGCCAACCTTCACTTCTTTCGCGAAGTCACGGAATTCGCGAATTACGCGGCCGCAATGCGCCACACCGTCTTTGACCACATTGGCCTTGTTCAGATGGCCCAATTCCGCCTTCGACAACCGCTGCTGCTTCTGATCGCCGAAGCCGAGTTGGATGGCCGCATACTGATCCTTGCCGTCCTTGGTCTTCACCTGCAGAACGGTACAAGGGCCGGCTTCCAACACGGTCACATCGCGCAGGTTGCCCTGCGGGTCATAGACCTGCGTCATTCCGAGTTTTTTAGCGATGAGTCCGATGGACATGGTTTCGTTTCAGGTTAAATCTTGATGGTGATGTCCACACCGGCCGGTAGGTTGAGCTTTTTCAGCTCGTCCACCGTCTTGGCCGTGGGATCTATGATCTCCAGGAGACGCTTGTGCGTGCGCATCTCGAACGTCTCCATGGACTTCTTGTCGGAGTGAACCGATCGG
>CAZAAF010000300.1:0-6218 GCA_964482575.1 uncultured Verrucomicrobiota bacterium
TTCGATTTCTGCCTGAGCCGTCTGCCTCGCACGACCTGTTTCCCTTTGTATTGGAACGACAAGGTGGTGCCGGAAGGGTTGATGGCGTTGGGCGTGAGCCGCGAGGACGCGTTCAACTACGTGCCTGTTGGCTGCAACGAACTCGGCGTCCCCGGCCAGTTCTATTTCAATCCCGGCGCGAACGTCAATTACCTCACGGCCATTGAAGCAGCGCTCACGAACGGTCAGGGCTACAGGAAACAATGGAAGTGGTGGAAGATCGCGCCGCCGATGGCCGAACTGAAGACGTTCGACCAGTTTGCCTCGGCCGTGGGCGCCTACATGCGGGCGGAGATCAAGCAATCCTACGGCAACGAAATGAAGAACCTCGAGGCCCAGATGCGTTGGGGGCAGACGCCGCTCACGTCCTGTTTCTTCGAGGGCTGTGTCGAGAAGGCGCGCGATCTGACGCAGGGCACGAAGTACAACATCCTCTCCTGCGGCGGCATCGCCTTTGCCAACGCCGTGGATTGCATGACGGCTGTGCGCGAGGTTGTGTATGAGAAGAAACAGGCGACGCTTGACGAGGTGGCGGCGGCATGCGCCGCGAACTTCCAGGGCCAGGAACGGCTGCGCGCAAAATTGAAGGCCGCGCCGAAACACGGCAACGACGATCCGCGCGTGGACGACATCATCCGGCTGGTCGAGCGCCTGCGGGACGAGCCGATGAAGGAGATTTGCCGCGACCCGCGCGACGGTACCCGGTTCGGCAACACCCACGTCGTCCGTAGCGGGGCGGTGACGATGGGCCGGGGCACGCCCGCCACGCCCGACGGCCGCCTGGCGGGAACGCCGGTGGCCAACTCCGTCGCCGTCTCGGCGGGCTGCGAGCAAAGCGGCCCGACCGCCACGCTCAATTCCGTCTGCAAGCTCAACGCGGCGACAAGCTGGCAGTGCGCCTATCAGGTCAATATTCGTTTTCACACCGGCATGATCACCGACGACGGCCAGCGCGGGAAACTGCGTGCGATGTTGAACGTCTATTTCCAGAATGGCGGGCAGGAGCTGCAGATCAACGTCGTGGATTCCGCCACGCTGCGCGCCGCGCAGAAGAACCCGGAACAATACCGCGACCTCGTCGTGCGCGTCGCGGGCTTCAGCGAGTTTTTTGTGAACCTGACGCCGGCCATGCAGGAGGAGATCATCGCGCGGACCGAACATATGTGAGCCGCGCGTTCTCGTTTTGTGTAGAGTCATCGTCACCGGACGGACTTGACCGGCGGCGTTGCGCCGGGAAATGATGCACACGCCATGCTGACAGACAATATTCTCCATCTCATTGGGCGCACGCCGCTCGTGCGGCTTCGCAATGAGCCGATTTTTGCAAAGGCGGAGTTCCTCAACCCCGGCGGGAGCATCAAGGACCGTGTGGCTCTCTCGATGATCGAAGGCGCCGAGCGTGACGGCAAGTTGAGGCCCGATTCCATCATCGTCGAGCCGACTTCTGGCAACACGGGCATCGGCGTGGCGCTCGTGGGCCGGCTCAAGGGGTACAAGGTCCGCATCGTCATGCCGGAGAACATGAGCGAGGAACGTAAACGGCTCATCCGGTTCCTTGGTGCGGAACTGGTGCTCACGCCGGCCGCCGAGAGCATCGGTGGCGCGGTGAAGCGCGTGATGGAGATGAAGACGGAGGATGCGCGCGTATTTGTGCCGCAGCAATTCGAAAACCCGGACAACCCACGGGTTCATTACGAGGAGACGGCCCACGAGTTGTGGCGGCAGATGAACGGCGATGTCGCGTGCTTCGTGGCCGGTGTGGGTAGTGGCGGGACGCTGCAGGGCGTCGGGAAGTTTTTAAACGAGCACAAACCCGGGGTGCGCATTGTCGCGGTGGAGCCGAAGAACGTCTCGGCGTTGCTCGGCCACGAGCCGGGGTTGCACCAGATTCAGGGCATCGGCGACGGATTCATCCCGGCGGTGCTGGACGTGAAGCTGGTGAACGAAGTCATCGAGGTCACCGACGAGGATGCGATCGAGACGACGCGCCAGCTTGGCCGCGACTTCGGGTTGTTGGTGGGCATTTCCTCCGGCGCGAATGTCTGGGCCGCGCGCCAACTGGCCAAACGCATTCCCGGCAACATTGCCACGGTCCTGCCCGACCGCGCAGAACGGTATTTCAGCACCGCCTTGGTTTGATATGAACATCCTCTCACGCCGCCGTTTTTTGGCAACCGGCTTTGCCGCCGCCGGCAGTCTTGCTCTTGGCCGTCGAAACGCCGTGGCGGCGGACGACGTCGAGGCGCATGTCGGGCAGGCACATCGTGAGATTTGGCGGCGGTTCATCGACCGGCACGGCGTGATGCTGGATTTTGCGGGGCTCGACGGGGCGGTGAGCATCCCGACGCCGGAGGAATGCCGGCTCGGCAAACCCAACGCGCTCGGGTGGTGGAGCCCCATCGAGAACGGCGGGTTCTTCAACGGCCTCTATATGGAGGCGGCGGTGACTCGCTGGCATACCACCCAGCAGAAGGAGGATGCGGACAAGGCGCGGCGGCTGGCCGGAGGATTGATGCTGCTGGCCTCCATCAGCGAGGTGAAGGGGTTTGTGGGACGCGGCGTGGCGACGGATGGCCGGGCGCATTATCCAATGGGGTCGGATGACCAGACACTGCCGTGGTTCTACGGCTTGTGGCGCTATCTGGAGAGCGGCCTCGCCGGCGCGGACGAACGCGCGTGCATCGTGGCCAAGCTGGTGGAAACGGCTGACGAGATTCTCCGGCTGAAATGGCAGGCGCCCGCCGAGCCGCCGTTCAACATCCGCGGTGGTTTCGCCGGGTTTCTCTTTTATCAGGTGCCGCGGCTGCTGTTTGTGGCGAAGATGATGCATCAAGTCACGGGGGATCCCAAGTGGGAGACGATTTACCGCGCCGCCCTGGACGAGCGGGGTGGGAAAGAGCGGATGAGCCGGCTGGAACTGGGCGAACGCGGCATGGTGTATGACCACGGCAGTCCCGGAAGCCGGCATTCCTGGACCACGAGCAACTGCGTTGCCGTGATGCGCGGGTTGTGGGAGATGGAAAAGGACGAGGCGTTGCGCGCCGCCTACGGGCGCGGCTTGAAGGCAAGCGCGCGGGTGGCGATGGAAAGCCTGCCGGATGCGTTCAAATTTGATCGCGACCAGAGGCTCCACTTCGATACCGACTGGCGCAAGCTTTGTGCGACGTGGGTTCCGCAGCAAACGGCGGCCGAGGCGGTGAAACTGGCGGAAGCACAGTCGAAGGATCTGGGCAAGCTGGCGCCACGCCGCGGCCAGGAACTGCACTGGATTCGCGAGCCGGCCTTCGCGGCGTGGATCGTCACGCTGGCGCCCGACCGGGCTTTGTTGAAGCAGCGCGCCGCCGACGTCGGGCGTGTGCTGGCGCATTATCCTTACGACCAACTGTTCTACTCGCAGTTCTTCCCGGTGGAACTGGCGTGGTGGCGGTTGCGTCAGGTTATTTAGCAGTTCCTCCCGATGAAACTGATTCTCATCCAACAGGTCTGCGTCGCGGTGCTGGCCTGTCTGGCCGCCGGCCATGTATCCGGTGCGGAGACGAAACCGGTGGCCACGCTTCACGTGACGGACCTGTTCCGTCCACACATGGACCCGGACGATCATTGGGACCTGGCCACCCAATATGCGCTGGCATGGCAGGGCCGGGTGGAGTTGCGGGGCGTGATGATCGATCACCCGGATGCCAAATGGGCCAAGGCGCCCGATGTGGGCGCGGTGGCGCAGATGAATCTCATTACGGACAGGGCTGTGCCGGTGGTGGTGGGTTCCCCGCACGCGCTTGGGAAGGAGGGCCTGAAGTTGCGCACGGCCTTGGCAGAAATTGCGGGCGTCCGCGCGTTCCTGGACCTGATGCGGCAGTCGCCGCGGCCCGTGGTCATTCATGTGGTTGGCTCGTGCCGCGACGTGGCGCTGGCGGCCCGGCTGGAGCCTGAACTGTTTGCGCGACGGTGCGCCGGCGTCTATCTCAACGCCGGCTCCGGCACTCCGGATCCCGTCAAGGCGCGCCAGCGCGAATACAACGTGGCGCTCGACCCCGCCAGTTATGCCGCGATGTTTGACCTGCCGTGCCCGGTCTATTGGCTACCGTGTTTTGAAGTGGCGGGTTCCAAGGACGGATTTCGCGTGGCCGCGTACGGTTCGTTTTATCGTTTCCGGCAGGGCGACATCCTGCCGTTCCTGTCCGACCGCGTGCAGAACTATTTCATGGCGATGTATGCGGGCGGAAAGACCGCCGACGGTTTGTGGTTGCAACAACTGGCCGCGCCGAAAAACCCCGAGGCTCTAGCCGCACAGGGGAGCCGCGACCGGAACATGTGGTGCACCGCCGGGTTTCTTCATGCTGCAGGCCTGACCGTGGCCGCCTCGGGCGGGATCGTGCCGCTGAAAGCGGCGAAGGAGCCGGTGTTTGTTTTTGAGCCGATTCGCGTGAAGTGTTCCGCCGACGGTGTCACAGAGTGGTCGAAGGACTCCCACGCAAAGAACCGTTTCATCTTGCGGATCACGGATGTGGAACGGTATCCATCCGCCATGACCGCTGCACTGAAATCGCTGCTGACCCAACTGCCTTGAATCATGAGCACTGGACGCATCTTCGACATCCAACGGTTTTCGATCCACGACGGGCCGGGCATCCGGACGACGGTGTTTCTGAAAGGCTGCCCGTTGCGCTGTCTCTGGTGCGGCAACCCCGAGAGCATCGACCCGAAGCCGCAGCTTTCCTATCTGGACGACAAGTGCATAGCGTGCGGCGAGTGCTTCAAGGTTTGCAAGCCGGGCGCGTTGTCCAGGGACCCGGCGGGCAGGGCAGTTGTGGACCGGGGGCGCTGCACCCATTGCGGCGAGTGTGCGCCGGTGTGCGACCCGAAGGCGCTGGAAATGGTCGGGCGTGACGCGGGCGTGGACGAGGTGATCGAGGTGGTGCTGCGCGACCGCGACTATTATGCGCAATCCGGCGGCGGGTTGACGCTCTCGGGCGGTGAGCCGCTGCTCCAGCCGGAGTTTGCGGAGGACTTGTTTCACGCCGCGAAAAATCACGGCGTGCATGGCTGCCTTGAGACCTCCGGGTACGCGCCGTGGGATGTCTTCGAGCGGTTGCGGCGGGTGGTGGATTTGTGGCTGTTCGATTTCAAGGAGACCGATCCGCGTCTCCATGAGAAATTCACCGGCCGCGAAAACCAGACCATCCTGGACCGGTTGCAGCGGCTCCACGACGCTGGCGGGGCGATCCTGCTGCGTTGCCCGATGATTCCCGGCCACAACGCGCGGAAAGAGCATCTCGATGGCATTGTAGCCTTGTCGCGCAAGCTACCACACCTTCAGGGCGTCGAGTTGTTGCCGTACTATGACCTCTGGCGGGCCAAGTTGAAACGGTTCGGTCTCACAACCCAATTCCCGGAGTCCGTCAAGCCGCCCACGGGCGAGACGGTCAAGGCGTGGAACGCCTATCTGCGCGAGCGCGGCGTGCCGGTGAAGGGGTGATCGCGGGCGGTCTCAGGGGATGGCAGTAACATCGAGCAGGATGGTGTCCCGCAGGAGTTTCACGCATCGCGGCTTCTTGTCTTTGACCTCTTTCAAATCGAGGCTGGGCTTTTTCGTCGTGGCGGGAACGGAAAGGAGCGTCTCGCCCGCGTCATTGCATACCACCAGACGATGATGATCGCCGGCGGTCTTGAGGGTGGCGGACAACCGGTCGCCATCCCGGGCGAGGGCGATCAACCGCGGCAGGCGGGCAACGCATACAACCCCGCCGCGCGGCAGCCACCGGCTCACGCGCAACGGACCGGGCGTCGACGCCGGAACCTCCTCGCCCGTGAGCAGGTCCACGACATGCTGGCCGTCGCGGATATCCACAGCGAGCAACGCCTCATCCAGGGTGTGACCGGTGGCGTTGTAGAGCGTCCAAAGGGTTTTCGTGCCGGAGCCGAAACGGTTGGCATACACGAGGGGCTTCAGAGTTGGCACCAGCGGCTCGATGTCGCTGCCGTGGAGCACGTCATTGTTTTCCTTGAGCACCGCGTCCATGTCGGCCGGGTATGCGCGGCCGAACGCGGCGACCATGTTCCAGAAACGTTTGTGGAAGTCGCGGTCCGCGCCGCGGTGATCCAGCTCGTAGGCCTTGCACTCGGGGAAGTAGAAACGCTGCGTGTTGCACTCCAGCGGACGCAACGGGGTGGCCTGCACT
>CAZAAF010000301.1:0-3214 GCA_964482575.1 uncultured Verrucomicrobiota bacterium
AACTGGCGGGTCATCGGTCGATCCTGTGCGTCAGTTGCCATCAGATTCATCCCGACCGCTGGCTGTCGCCGCCCTCCGCCGGGTCACCGACGCTGGCTGGCGGCACGGCCACGAGCAAGGCCGGCTTCTTCGACCGGCGCGAGCACCGCTTCTTCCCGGCCGACCGGCTGCCGCAGCCCAAGGTCTTCAAGGATGGCAAGGCGGTGAAGATCTCCGACGATGCGCGCATCCGGATTTGCTACCAATGCCACGCCCCTAGCACGGCCCATCAGGCCGGGACCAGCGACGACCGCACATTGCGCGGCATCCACGAAGGCCTGAGCTGCCTGGATTGTCACGCCACGCACTCGCTCGACACGCGTGCCGCCTGCGCCGACTGCCACCCGGCGTCGTCCCACTGCGGTCTCGACGTGAGGCGCATGGACACGACTGCCCGCGCCAAGGCCAGCCAGCATGACATTCACAACATGACCTGCGCCGAGTGCCACACCCGGGGCGTGCCGAAGACGAAGTAAGACGGGCGTCGCCCTCGGACCGGCCAGGACAGGGTGGTGGCAGGCGTCGGGATGGAAGCTTTTCCTTGCCTGTTGCGGTCTTCGCGGTAGGCTGTCGACAGGACATCAACCGGAGCTTAAACGCATGAAACCCTCGAACCGCCTTTCCCGTCGCTCATTCTTCAAACACACCGGCGCCGCCGGTCTTGCGGCCTTCGCCGCGCCGCTCCTCCTGCCGCGTGGCATGTCCGCCGGGGCCAACGACAAGCTCAATATCGCCATCATCGGCTGCGGCAACCGCAGTCTCCAGTTGCTGCCCGCCGTCATCCAGGAAGGCCACAACATCGTCGCCATGTGCGACGTGAACGCCCAGCAGATCGCCCGGCTGAAGTCGGGCGGCAAGAACAAGAAGACCGCCGTCAAACTGGCCGCGGCTGTGGAGCCGGCGAAGGTGTACGAGGACTACCGCAAGCTGATCGAGACGGAAAACTCCGTGGATGGCATCATCATCGCCTCGGGCCAGCACTGGCACCTGGCGATGAGCAAGCTGTGTTTGCAGGCTGGCAAGCACGTCTATTGCGAGAAACCGCTCGCCCATAGCGCGGCCGAGGCGCGCGAAATCGGCAACATGATGCCCGGCTGCAAGCTGGCCACGCAGGTCGGCACGCAGGGCGGGGCGACCGACACCTTCCGCCGGAGCATGGAAATCATGCAGGCGGGTGTGCTCGGACAAATCCGGGAGGTGCACTGCTGGATCAATCGTTTCTTCCCGCCGAGCGAGGAAATCAGCCGGCAGGCCGACCCGATCCCGGACGGACTCAACTGGGATTTCTGGTGCGGGCCATCACGGGTGATTCCCTTCAAGGACTACTACCTTGGCGGCTGCCTGAAATGGGGCCGCTGGTTTGAATTCGGCGACGGCCATCTCGCCGACATGGGCGCCCACGCGCACAACCTGCCGTTGCGCGCGCTCAAACTTGGCCCGCCGATCCGCATCGAGGCGAAAGTCGGCGAACCCATCAAGGATAGCTATCCGTCGTGGGCCACCTACCGGTGGGACTTCGCCGCGCGCGAGCAGTTCGACCCCGTCAGTGTCTGGTGGCACGATGGCGTAAAGGCGGGCCCGCCCGACGAGTTGACCGTGGACCTGAAGGCGACTTATGGCGAGGTTCCGAGCAACGGCGTGTTGTTTGTGGGCGAGAAGGGTATCCTGCGCTCGGACGCCTGGGGCGTGGGCGGCGTTATGCGGCTCAAGACCGACACGAGTTCCAAGTGCCGCGGTGTCCTCGATCACGAGGCTGCCAAGTCCGTCCCGGTCACCTACCCGCGATGTCCGGAACAGAATCACATGCTGGAATGGCTGCTGGCGTGCAAGGGTAGCGGGAAGACATTCCAGGGATTCGACATCGCCGCGAAGGCGGCGGAGTTCGGGATGACGGGCATTGTGGCGCTGCGGGCAGGCAAGGTCATTGAATGGGACAGTGAAAACCTGAAGGCCAGGGGCTGCCCGGAAGCCGACCGTTTCATTCACCTGCCGGGGCGCAAGAAGTGGCTGTCATAGCTCGCCGGCATGGCCGGTCGGAACCAATATCCTGCAACGTCCCGGGGCACAAAAAACCCGCGAATTGGACTTTTTTCCCTGTAATTTGGACTTGCCGTTCCTGCGGGGCAAGGCATAGTGCTGGCGGTCTGAGGACATCATGAAAATTCCAATGCCCACCAGCGCGGTGCTTGCCCAGAAGAGTTCCCAAGTTGCATCCATCAGCCCGGATGCCACGGTTTTTGAAGCCATCACCTTGATGGCGGAGAAAAACGTCGGTGCGCTGCCCGTAATCGAAAATGGCCGGCTGGTGGGGATGGTCTCCGAGCGCGATTACACCCGCAAGGTGGCCATCAAAGGCAAGTTGTCCAAGCAAACTGGGGTGCGGGAAATCATGACCACGGAACCCACGGTGGCCACGCCCACGAACACTGTGGAGGAATGCATGCGGTTGATGACCGAGAAACACATCCGTCATCTGCCCGTCATGGATGGCGGGAAAATGGTGGGCTTGGTGTCGATTGGCGACCTCGTCAAAGCGATCATCTCGGTCCAGGCCGAGACAATCGAGCAGCTCCGGAACTACATCAGCGGCAATTACCCCGGCTAAGCCCGGCGCACTCACCTCTTCGGCAACGCTTGCAGATCCGGCGCGTCACAGAATTCCGTAATCAGGGGGCAAGGTGTGTCGGCTCCCCAATTCCACGGTCTCGCCACCGGCGGCACGAAGTCCTGAGGCTCCCTGGGGGTGAGGCGATTAACCTGGACCACCAAGCGGTCCGTGGACGTCACGCGAATGTTGGGCCATGCGCAATGCGTGAAGGTGTTGCCGAGGATGGAAATATTGCGATGCGCGCCGCTCGGAAGTGGTTTGCCGTTGCCGCCGGGCGCAATAATTTCTACCGCCGCGCGGCGACATCCCACGATGGTGTTGTC
The DNA here is from genome assembly GCA_964482575.1 of uncultured Verrucomicrobiota bacterium. Classification (GTDB taxonomy): domain Bacteria; phylum Verrucomicrobiota; class Verrucomicrobiia; order CAIQCK01; family CAIQCK01; genus CAIQCK01. The sequence goes on from CAZAAF010000301.1 coordinate 2,971, forward strand.
GCGAATGACCACGTCGCTGGAACTGGCCGATTCGAACCACCAGAATTCCGGCGCCACCAGCACCGCCGCCATCCATCCGCTGGTGATGCGGTTTCCCACAACCTGTCCGCGGCTTGCCTTGATGAGAATGCCACGCGAGCGGTTGTAACCAAAATCGCACTCCTTCACGGCAAAACCGTTGCCAACACGGTTGCCCGAGCAAACCGCCGAACCCGCCGGCAGCGACACGGCACGATCGAGTGTC
>CAZAAF010000301.1:3224-6208 GCA_964482575.1 uncultured Verrucomicrobiota bacterium
GCAAGCAGGATCTCCTTATGCCGCGGCAGAAGACTGATCTTGCGGAGGAATTCCTTCTCCGCGTCGGTGATCGGCGCGTCGGGTTCAATCCGGACGGCCACGGCGTCCGCCGGACGCCGGCCCTCATACGGCAAAAACTCCACCGAATCGCCCGGTTCGATCGTCAACCGGTGGAGCACGGCGATGCGGAGCTGGGTGCCGCTGCCCCCGGCAATGTAATGATACGTCCCGTGGATGTTCACGCAGTCGTCCCCCTGGAACTTCGCTTTGCAGTTGAGGATCGACGGCCCCCTGGCGGCACCCGTGCTGTGAAACGCATCGGCATCCAGCGACCGCATCCGGGGAAAACCCCGTTTCACCGGATCTTTCGCCGGGGCCCGGCGGTCAATCTTGCACCGCAGGTAGGTCGTCCCGTCGCACTCGTGTTCCAGAAACCCGAAACAGGGCGACGCGTACAGGGTCACATCCTCCAGCCGCAGCCCGGTGCAATGCCCGGCGGTGATCGCATGGCCACCGGCGCCGTTTGGGAAGCTGTGATTCGTCACCAGGATGTCGCCAACCTGCTCCGTGTCCCAGTCGGCCCGGTATCGGTACGCCTTCGGTTTGGCGATGCGATACCGATGGTTTCCCAGCGATTCAAACTCCTTCATCCAACCACCCGTCTCGCGCCGCAACTCGCGGGTGGCCGGGTCGTAAATCTCCACGCGCTCCTGCAACTGGTGTTCCGGGTAGCCCGCCAGCACCTCAAACTCCACCCAGCTCTTATCCGGCGCCAGCGCCACGATCCGGCCCTCGGTGAACGGCAGCGGATCGTAATCGATGATCACCCCTTTGAAACGGACGTTGCGGCAATTCTCAAACGCCATCGCCCGGGATGTCTGCGTACAAATCATCTCCACACCATCGGCAATAATCGTGATATCGCTGAGGTCCTTGAAAGACAGGTGTGTGCCCTGTTTCGGGGCGACCCGGTAACATCCCGGCGGCACCACAACTCGTTGCTTGCCAACCGCGATCTCGCCCTCGATGAACCCCTGGAGGTCAAACTCCCGGCCCGCCGGCGCCGCTCCTGCTGTCGCCACGCTCCATCCGAACAAGACCGCTGCAAACAATGTGGTTTTCATGCTGCCGCAAAGAATGACAACGCACCCCACCGGACGCCATTCCAAAACAACCTCCGCACGCCATGCTTGTATCCGGATTTCCACCGCGTCCGTCCTGGCACAGGCATTCCGCCTGAACCCGCATTGCTTTTCCCCTGCAACGGAATACACTACGGGTATCGAGCGTTGAACGCCGTGAATGACGCCCATGCCCAAAGTCCTTGTCTATACCTTCTACCTGCTGGTGCTGATCAATCCCATCAGCAAGATTTTCATCCTGTCGGTCCTGGCAAAGGAATTTCAGACCGCCGTCATGCGGCAGGTGATATTGAAATCGAGTGTCTTTGCAGGAGCCATCCTGCTGGCGCTCGGCGTGGGCGGCGACTTCATCCTGACGCAGATATTCCACGTGCAGTTGTATTCGCTTAAGACGGCGTCCGGCATCATTTTGTTCTTCGTGGGCTACAATGCCCTGAGCAAGGGCGTCTTCTTTGAAATGGATGAAAAAAGGGAAGTGGAGGACATCTCCCTGGTGCCTCTGGCCTCGCCCATGATCGCCGGGCCGGCGGCCATTACCGCCGCCATCTCCATGAACTCGGAACTGGGACTGGTCATGGCTTCCGCCTGCATTGTCCTGGCCATCCTCGGCAACTGGCTGATCATGGCCGGTTACAAATGGATCAGTGACTGGATGACCCGATGGCACTTGATGAGCGCCCTCATCCGCATCACCGGATTGATCGTGGCGGCCATTTCCGTGGAAATGGTCTTCTCGGGTATTGGAGAATGGTGGCGGAACTTGGGCGCCCATTGATTGGACGCCAGCCCATCAACGCGCAACATTGCCGCGGCGTGAAGCCGCTGTCCCATTTCGCACAATTTCCCCGAAGGCCGGCAAGGCCTGTCAATTCGCCGGCTGGGTGAAGATGGCGCGATGAATCGGCGTGGGATAGGGCTCGCCGGGACGAGCCACCGCCCACAGGATGCGGTTCAACTTGTCTTCCGGCGCCAGGTCATAGGCCGAAAAATTCATCTTCCCCGATTCCCCGGAAAACACGGTCTTCTTCGTGTTGGTGGCATACAGGTCCACCTGGGGCATGAGCGCAGTGTACGGCGTGAGCTCTGCGGTTTTCTGAAATGCGTTGAACATCGGCGTCGCGCCGGCGTCGTATTGCGTCAGCGGCGGGAGGCCCAGGATGAGTTCCATCGTGCGGATCATGCCGGCCATGGTATAGAGTGTGCTGTCCACCACACCCCGTTTGCAATAGGGACTGATCGCGAAACCCGCGGTGCGGTGCGCGTCCACGTGGTCGGGTCCGTTTTGGGCGTCGTCCTCAATCACGAAAATGGCCATCTCCTTCCAGAACCGGCTGCGGCTCGCGGCTTCAACAATGCGGCCCAGACCAAGGTCATTACTCCCGACACACGCCTCGGGCGTATGCGCCCCCGCCGTGGTACCCTTGGTGTGATTCTCGCCGAGGGACATGATGGTGAAACGGGGCAGATCGCCACCTTTCTCGGCCGCGTGCAAGTCCTCTATCCAGAATTTCACCAGCTCCATGTCGCGCCCGCCCTTGATCTTCCACCGGCCACGGTTTGCGGAGGGAACGCGTTGGGCGCCTTCGCCATAATTCTTGAAACTCAAGCCGTGGCGCTTGCACAGGTCCCAGAGATAACCGTTGGCCGGGTTCTCCATCTCCTCGTTGCCGGGCAATTTGCCGTGCCGCGAATAGGACATGATCCAGGAACGTTGATTGAAATCCGTCGCCATGGCCGCGTCGGTCCAACTGTGACCGTCCACGCTCACTTCGCTGTTGCAGTATAGGTTGTCAAACAGCACATAGTCGCGCGCAATCTTGTGCTGGTTGGGAGTGACCTTCT
>CAZAAF010000302.1:0-826 GCA_964482575.1 uncultured Verrucomicrobiota bacterium
GTATTTCTCCAAGGTTAACACTATCGCCGAGCCGACGGATGTGCCCGGGCACAAGGACCTCGCGGTGGAGGTGGAGGAGCAGCGCACCGGCCAGTTGGTGTTCGGCGCGGGCTTCTCGAGTGTGGACTCGCTCGTCGGCTTCGTCGAGGTCAGTCAGGGCAACTTCGACCTCTTCAATCCGCCGTTCTTCACCGGGGGCGGCCAGAAGGCGCGCTTGCGCATTCAGCTGGGCACCCAGCGCCAGGACTACGTCCTCTCGTTTACGGAGCCCTGGTTCCTCGACAAGCGGCTGGCGCTGGGCTTTGATGCGTTCCGGACCGTGGACCAGTACAGCAGCTACAACGGGTTGTACTCGGAGACGCACACGGGCTTTGATGTGCATTTGACGAAGGACATCGCGCCGTTCACCTACGCGCGCGTCCAGTACGGCTATCAGGTCGTGGGGTATAATCCTGGCACGGGGAACGGGTTTGATTTCTGGGGCAACCAGACGTCCACCTCCATTTCCTCGTTGCCCAATTATTTCCAGAGCATCATGGGGGATACGTCCGAGAGCGCGATCTCCACCAGTATCACGCGGGATACGCGGGACAGTTTCTTCCTGACGACGCGGGGCAACAAGACCGAGCTGTCGGCCAAGGTGGCAGGCGGACCGTTCAAGGGGCAGGCGGAGGTGTACAAGATCGAGCTGAAGACCCAGCAGTATTTCCCGATCCCGATGGTGGAGAAGAACGGGTCGCTGGACGCCTTCCGCTTCGGCATCCTGCCGACCGTGGGCGGAAGCGCCCACATCTGCTTCCACAACCCCGCGGTCGCCGTGCCGGCC
>CAZAAF010000302.1:836-5563 GCA_964482575.1 uncultured Verrucomicrobiota bacterium
AAGAAGCACGTGCTGCTGCTGGCAGGTGGCACGGGGTTTGTGAACAGTTTTGGCGGAGGCAATAATGTGCCGTTGTTCGAGCGATTCTTCCTCGGCGGTCCCAACAACCTGCGCGGTTTCCGTTACCGCATGGTGTCCCCCAAGGACGCCAGCGTGGACGGCGTCAACTCGCCGAATCCCAACGAGCCCATCGGCGGCGATACGTATGCGTGGGGCACGATCGAATACACCATTCCGATCATTGATAAAGTCCGGTTTGCGGTGTTCTATGATGCCGGTTTTGTGAACCAGAACCCGTTTGACTTGAAGCCTGCGGGCTATAACGATGACTTTGGCTTTGGCATCCGGCTGGATCTGCCCATCGGACCGATCCGGTTCGATTACGGTATCCCGGTCACGTGTGATCCGTACAATCACAGCAGCGGGCGGTTTAATTTCAACATCGGATACCAATTCTAGTCTATACTTGGCACCCTAACTGAAAAAAGGAACTATGACAGACATGATACTGAACAAGAAACGTTTTGCGGTCGCGTTGTCCGCGGCCCTGGTGGTGGCGGCGGGGTGGTGGATGGCGCCCGTGGCGTCCGCACAGTCGGCGCCGAAGATCGGCTCCGTGGACATGCGCAAGCTGTACGAGGACTTCTACAAGACCAAGACGGCGTCGCGCAGCTTCGATGAGAGCGTGGCGGCGTATCGCAAGGACTACCAGCAGCGCGTCAACGATTACAACAAGCTCAACGAGGATTTCCAGAAGTTGCGCGAGGAAGCCAACAATCCGGCGCTGACCCAGGAGAAGCGGGAGCAGAAGGCCAAGCAGGTCCAGGACAAGATGCTGGAATTGCGCAAGTCGGCGGAAGCCGTGCGGGAGTTTGAGCAGAACAGCCAGCAGTATCTCAATGACCTCCGCCGCCGCCAGAACGACACGATCCTGAAGGAGATCATCGAGACGGTCCGCAAGAAGGGCCGCGAGGGTGGCTACACGGTGATCGTGGACGCGTCCGGCTTCGGCACCATGTCCAACGTCCCGATGGCGGTCTATGCCGATGAGAAGCTCGACTTTACCGACTTGGTCCTCAAGGAGTTGAACGCCAACGCGCCGGCCGGTCTGCCGGTGGGCCCTGGGACCAAAACCGCGCCCCTGACTTTGCCCGCGCCCAGCGTCACCCCCAAGTCGTTGAATCCCTAGGAACCTGACGTGCGAAAAACCGCCCGCGAAATCTCGGAGTTGCTCGGTGGCGAACTGGTTGGCGACGGCGACGTGGTGGTCACGCGCCTGCGCAGCCTCCTGTCCGCCGGCCCGGGGGATGTCACGTTCCTGGCCCGCGCCACGTATGCGGCGCGCGCCCGCGCCTCGCAGGCGACGGTGATTCTGGTCGGCCGTGACTGGAAGGAGCCATTGAAGCAGACGTTCATCCGGGTGGACAATCCCTCGGCCGCGTTTCAACGGCTGACGGAGGCGACCGCGCCGCCGCCGGTGCAGTTTGCGCCGGGGATTCATCCGACCGCCGTTATTGCACCGGATGCAACGCTGGGCAAGGACGTGTCGGTGCAGCCCTATGCCGTCATCGAGCCGGGAGCGGAGATTGGGGATGGCACGGTGGTGGGCGCCTACGTGTACATCGGCCACGAGACGAAGATCGGCTCGCAGTGCCTGTTCTATCCCCACGTGGTCATCCGGGATCGCTGCCTCGTCGGCAATCGGGTCATCTTGCATTCCGGCGTGGTCATCGGTGCCGATGGTTTTGGTTACGACAGCGGCCCGCAGGGTCACAAGAAAATTCCGCAACTCGGCATCGTCGAGCTCGGAGACGACGTGGAGATCGGCGCCAACAGCACCGTGGACCGCGCGCGGTTCGACCGCACCAGCATCGGGCAGGGCACGAAGATCGACAACCTTGTCCAGATCGGCCACAACTGCGTGGTGGGGCGGCATTGCATCATCTGCTCGCAGGTCGGCGTCAGCGGCTCGTGCGTGTTGGGCGACGGCGTCATCCTGGCGGGGCAGGTGGGGTTGGCGGATCATCTCAACATCGGCGACGGCGCCATCGCGCTCGCCAAGAGCGGCCTCCATCAGGACGTGCCGCCCAAGGGCAAGATTTTCGGCGCGGTCGGCCGGCCGGCGGCGGAGGAGATGAAGCTCGAGGCGTGCAAGGTCCGGCTGCCGGAACTGTTCGCGCGCGTGAAGCAACTCGAGAAGCGCCTCGGCGAAGGCGGCGACGAGAAGAAGGACTGATTTCCGGCGATGCAGTTTGTCCCGACCAAAATGTTCCTGACCAAGGGTGTGGGCACCCACAAGAACGAATTGCGTTCGTTCGAGATGGCCCTGCGCGATGCCGGCGTCGAGATGTGCAACCTCGTCCATGTCAGCTCCATCTTGCCGCCGCGTTGCAAGATCATCTCGCGGAAACAGGGTGAGGCGCTGCTCCAGCCCGGCCAGATCACCTTTGCCGTGCTCGCGCGCATCTCCACCAACGAGCCGCACCGCCTCATCGCCGCCTCCATCGGCGTTGCTGTCCCTGCCGACGAGGACGAGTACGGCTACCTGAGCGAGATCCACGCCTACGGCGTCAACGACCAGACCGCGGGCGACATGGCCGAGGATGCCGCCGCCGCCATGCTGGCATCCACCCTCGGCGTCGAGTTCAACGAAGACGCGGACTGGAACCAGAAGGAAGAGGTCTTCAAGATTTCCGGCAAGATTGTCCGCACCGCCAACATCACCCAGTCCGCGGTCGGCACCAACCAGTGGACCACCGTCCTCGCCGCGGCGGTGTTCATTTTCTAGAGGCGACGCCTCGTAGCCCGCCACTCCGTGGCGGGACCAATTGATGATGATGTCCCGCGACGGAGTCGCGGGCTACGAATGTGTTCGGTCCACCCACCCCACATCGCAAACTGGTCAAGAGGTGATGTGAGTCAGTTTCAGGGGTGGATTACAATCGGCGTGCCCACACTCACGAACGGGTAGAGTTCGTCCATGTCCTTGTCGTTGAGCGCGATGCATCCCAGTGTCCAGTCCGAGTTGGAGCCGTCTCCGTGAATGTAGATCTCGCCACCAAGCTTCGTGTTCCACGGGGGCGTGGTGCCGCGGCGATGGGCATCGAGGATGGCCTGACGCTGTGAGTCTGAAATCAATCCCGCCTTGAAGCCGCGTTCCGCATCGCGAGGCCCGGGGTAACTGATGCCCAGGGACAGATGAAACTGGCTCCTGGGATTCCTGCAGCAGATGAAGTAAACACCTTCCGGTGTTGCGCCATCGCCTTCGCGTTCCTTGGCGGGTTTGGGGTTGTGGCCGAGACTAATGTGGTAGGTTTTGATAATCCGGTCGGCTTGATACAACCGCAGTTCGCGCTGTGCTTTGAAAACTTCGATCCGGTATATCGGAGTAGGAGGAGGATTGCAGCCCGTCGGTCCGCATGCCAGCCATCCCAAGGCAAGGGCGACAAGGATGGGACGCGCTCTAAGCATATTCCGGTATCGAAGAAACATCGGTGTGTTGGCAATGCTTCACTCAATCCACACCATGCGCATCCGCATTTGCGGGATGGGGATGGTCAGGCGGTTGCCTTGCAAGGTCAGAGTTTCAGTTGTGAGGGCGTTCTGGGCTTTCAAGCCGGTTTCACGCAGGCCGAGACGCTGGAGATCAAGTGTCAGGGCCGCGGCGGATTCGTCGGTTGTTGAGAGATTCGATACCACCACCAGCGCGCGGCGGTGTCCGGCCTTGCCTGCGAGATAGAGACTTGCCTTGACGGAATCGGAACCGGTGGTGACGAGCGGGCGGGGTTCCCAATACGGGTGCCACTCGGCGTGGCTGACGTCGAAGCGCGTCATCACGTTCCAGATCGGCGCCATCTTCTCCAGCGCGGCGAGCCCGCCGCCGGGACGGACGCGGACATTGTGCAGCATCGTGAAGGCGAGGGCGTGGTCGAAGGTCCATTGCGGCGGACGCTCATAGACGAGGAATTCCGCCGGCACGCCGTAGTTGCACCCCATGAACTCGGCGCGGAACGCGGCCAGCGGCAGTTGCTGGATGACGTTGGTGGAAAGCTGGCCGCCCTCGAATTGCTCGCCATCCCAATACGAATCCGCGAACTCCAGCGTCGGGGTGACGCAGCAGGTGCTCTGGTGCGGGTTGATCAGCCCGCCGCGCGGATGAATCGCCGCCGCGAGCCCGTACATGAGCTTGCGCACGGCGAAGATGGGATAGGTCGGGTGCAACTTGCCGTCGGCCGTGCGGTAACCGCAGCCGTGTTTCTCGTTGGCGCAGGCAAACGGTTCGATCGTACCGTCGAGATAGACGCCGTCGTAACCGTAGCGGGCGAGCGAGCGTTCGATGCCGTGCAACAGGATGTCGCGCCACCGGCTGTTGTAGCAGACGATGTAATCGCGTTGTTCCGGCTGGCGATAATAACCGCCGGTGTAGCCGCCGGCGGTGGTCTTTACCAGCACCTCGTCAGCCATCTCTCCCCATTCCGGCGCAAGCGATGAGAACTCATAGCCGAAGTACGGCAGCAGCTTGATGCCGCGGTGATGGCACGCGGTCACAAGCTTCTTCAACTCCGTCTCGTGCAACGTGACCGGATAGTTCTGGTACGGCGTCCAGTGCTCGTGGAAGACAATCGTCTTCACACCCAGTTCCGCGGCCCGTTCGAGGAGGGTCTTCTTGGGGTTGGGTTTGGCCGGTGTGCTGTCCTTGCCGGCAAGGTAGGTCTCACCGTAGTCGG
>CAZAAF010000302.1:5583-6199 GCA_964482575.1 uncultured Verrucomicrobiota bacterium
CCCCGGTTTCCAAGGGGTGCTCTCGAGGCCGTAGGCCCCGCCGTGCCAGACGCGCCATTCGTGGAAGTCCGCCCGCCACGGTTTTACTGGCGTCGCCTGGAAAGCCATCGTGTAGGTGACTGGCAACCGCGGTGGCGGCGAATCCAGCAGATGAAGTTGCAGCACCGTCTGGTCGCCGTTGGCGGCGATTTCGATGAACTGTTTCGGGTCCTGCGGTTGCCAGCCCTTGTCGGATTCCGCGAACCATCCGAGCCCGCCGTCCTCCCAGCCGAGCCAGACGAACGGCTTGAACGGGATCGCCAGGCCGGCGTCCGGGACGCCGCCGCTGTTTTTCGCCGCGCCCCACGAGCCGGGCCAGTAGTGATAGAGACTGGCGCGCGACCGCTTCAGCGGCACCTCCATCCAGAGCCGTTCGATTTTCGGCGACACCTTGTTTTGCGGCAGCACCACGAGGTCCACGCGCATCACGCCGTCGAACTCGATGCGCGTGGTGGTGTTCACGATGAGATCATCGCCCGCCTGCCAGCCCGTGACGACGGCGGCGTGGCGGTCCGCGCCGAACAGGAAACTGCCGCCGCGATTCCACTCAATCGGTTTGCCCGAGACCTGCCCGACC
>CAZAAF010000303.1:0-6195 GCA_964482575.1 uncultured Verrucomicrobiota bacterium
CAGAATCGCCGCACGCGTTTCCGGCGACGACGGTTGGTCCAGGAAGCTCTGCACATCGCGGCGGACGAAAGCGGCTTGGGTGAAAAACTGGGCATCATCCAGGCGCTCACGACGCCAGTGCGCAATCTGGTCGGCTTTCAACCGCCCTGTGGCCTGCATTTCCCGGAAAACGCGGCTGCGGATTTCCGCTTGCTCGTAGTGCAGATAGAAGGCGCCCACGGTGGCGACGATGAAGGCCAGGGTGATGGGCACAGCCAACGGTGGTCGACGGCCGTGCGGATGGGTGCCGGTGGACGTTGCCGTCTCTGGCGAACCGGTGACCCCAGGAGAACTCGCCAGGGCCACGCCCAGGGCGAGCAGCGACACCGATGTCCAGAGCGCCATGGGAATGGTCGTGCCGTTGTAAAACCACGGAGTCCCCGCAAGGTAGCTGGCGGCGAATGTGCCGCCCAGGGTCGCCAGCAGCCAGGCCAGCATTGTTGCCGTGCGCCGGGCCAGGGGACTCGCGCCTCGCGGAGGCACACGCAGGAACAAGGCGACCGCCGCAAGGACAAGCGCCCCGCCCGTCAGCGGAGACATCTGGCCGAGGGGCATCCGCCCGACACGTTCCGTTGTTCCGGACAGCAGTTCCTCCGTTGGCGACGCCCAGCCGAACCACCATCGCATGCACGCCAACATCCCCATGGTACCGATAAGGACAGCCGCCGTAACACCGAATCGGACAGTGCCCGGCTTGGCGGGCTGCCGGTCCAGGAGCAGGAGGGTTACGCCCGCCAGCACCAGCATCAATGCGGTACTGGGCGCCATGGGAATTTGTCCGGGGCCGGACGTGAATAGATCGGCGGCGCCCGCACTCCAACTCCAGAGAGCAAGGGCGGCCAAGGCAAGGCTCAACCCTGCACACCACCGCCTGAGTTGTGACGCAAACGTCATGGCTGTTGCCTCGGCCTGTCATCCGTCACCGCCACCGTCTTCCCCGTTCATCGAACGCGCGTCCGTATAAAACGGGTTGTTATTGGGGTTGGGAACAACGGCTACAGACCGCAATCGAATCGCCTGTCTGAATGATCCGCCCCAGCGATTCCAAACGATTTCCCTCCAGGCAAAGAACATCAAGCAACGCTGTGTGGAAGCCTGAAATAGCTGAAACAACAAGGCTTCGAACGAAACTGGATGACGAAGTCAGTATGGGCAGGGGGGCTGGAGAAGTAAATACAGGAAATCCTGTAGGACACGCCGCTTCGATGGCGGCACCCGCGATGCGTGGACTCCCCCGGACGTGCGCCTGCGAGGCTAGGGGGACGCGAGCTTGTTGCGGATGGCGTAGCGCACCAGTTCGCTGACCGAGTGCAGCTTGAGCTTGCGCATGATGTTGGCCCGATGCGTCTCGGTGGTCTTGAAGGTGATCTTCAGAAGGTCGGCGATTTCCTTGCTGCCGTGCCCCTCGGCAATCAACTGGACGATTTCACGCTCGCGAGGTGTTAACATCGCTCCAAATGTGTCGCCCCTATCAGCATCCGGATTGAATGGGGACGGCTTCGAAATCGAGGGGCTCAAAAAAGGTTTGTGCTGGCTGACCGCGTGCAACGCGGCGAGCAGGACCTTGGCGGGATCGCTTTTGAGGACGAAACCGCACGCACCGGCGTCCGCCATCTTCCGGGCCAGTTGTTCGGAATTGTGCATCGTATACACCAGGATCCCGGTGGAAGGTTGTACCAGGTGGATTTGTTGCAGGACGTCCAGACCGTTCAGCTCGGGCAGGGCGAAATCGAGGATGATGACGTCCGGCTTCAGCCGGATTGCCTCGGTCACGGCCTGGCGTCCGGTCGTCGCCTCGCCGCAGACGGTCCAGGAGGCATGGTCTTCCAGCAGCGTGCGCAACCCGCGCCGGATCATATCATGGTCGTCCACGATCAGGATGCGAGTCATGGTTGTTGGGGGTCTGGCTTCGGCAGCCGGGCACGAATGGTGGTGCCGCCTTGGTTGGAATCGATTTCGAGTTTGCCTCCCAGTTGGCGCAGCCGTTCGCGCATGCCCGTGATGCCCACGCCCAGGTGATCGGCGTTGCCGTCGGCGGTCGTGCTGGTCAGTGCCGTGCTGCCACGACCGGCATCGCGCACCTCCAGACAGATTTCGAGCGCCGTTTGATGAAGCCGAATGCACGCCGTCCGGCTGCCCGAGTGGCGGTGGATGTTGCCGAGACCTTCCTGCAGGATGCGAAACAGGGTCAGTTTCGCTTCCTCGGACAGAGGGCAGGGCTTGGAAGGCAGTTCAATGTCCACATGGATGCCGCTGCGGTGGGCAAACCCGTTGGTATAGTCCCGCATGGCGCCTTCCAGTCCCAATTCCTCCAGCAGGGGCGGGTGAAGCAGATAGGACATCGTCCGGATTTCCGCCAGACACTGGTTGGCGATGGTAGCACTGTCGGCAAACTGTCTCCGGGCCTTCGGTTTCAATGATTTGAGTTGGGGTTCCAGCGAACTCAGTCCCAGGCAGACGGCGGCCATTTGTTGCGCGGTGGTATCGTGCAGCTCCCGGGCGATGCACCGGCGTTCCTCGTCCTGCAATCGCAGCAACCGGCCGGAGAGGTCGCGCAGGGTCTCCTCCATGCGCCTGCGCTCCGTAATGTCGATCCAATAGCCAACGACCTCCTGTGACTTGCCATCCGCCCCCTGGGCCAGCCTCAATTCGTCGTGCATCCAGCGGTAGGAGCCGTCGCGGTGCTGGAATCGGTATTCATGGCAATAGTGGCCTTGTGTCAGCAGGGCGGACAAATCGCGGATGACACGCGGTGCATCCTCGGGGTGCACATGGGTCTGCCAAAAATCAGGGTCCTCCAGAAACTCCCTGGGTTCATACCCCAGTTGGGTGATGACATTCCCGCTGATGAACGTGGCCCGGTAGGGCGGTGTGGGGGAGGCGGCGTAGATGACCGCGGGTGATTTCTCCAACAGAAAGTGCATCCTCTCCCGGGTGACTCGCAGTGTCTCCTCGATTCGCTTGCGCTCAGTGATTTCGATAAACGCGCCGACCGCCCCGCGCACGGAGCCGTCCGGTCCAATCAACGGGACGATATCGCCGACGATGTCCCGTGAGGTGCCGTCGGTGAAGATCAGGGTCAGTTCATAATCTCTCAGCGACTTGCCTGTGGCCGCGACCCATTGCATCGGCATCTCTTCCGTCGCCAATTCGCGACCGTTCTTGAATACCCGAAAAGTCTCGGGACGCTCGCCGGGCGGTGCGCTCTTGGACGTGTTGGCGCCGGGCGGCAGGCGCAGCAGCCGCAGGGCGGCATCACTGCTGCTCATCCGCCGGCAGGTGGCATCGTGGGCAATGAACGTGATCGCCGGTGTCGAGGCCAGCAACGCCTGAAGCTCTGCCGCTTGGGCCCGGGCGCCGGCTTCACTTTTCAGAAGGGCCGCCTCCACCCGCTTGCGATCCGTAATGTCGGTGAAATAGACTTCGACGCCGCCGTCGCGGGGATAAATGTAGTCCACCGCCCATGTGCCGGGCCGCACCTTCGACTCGACATCGAAATGCTGTGGCTGGCCGGATGCCATGACTTCCCGGATGCCCTGGCGGACATTGTCCGGGATGCGGTTTTGGGTGGCCTGTTCGAAAGTCATTCCGATCACTTGGGCGGCGGGTTGGCCAAAGTGCTTTTCCGCGACGTCGTTGACCGCCACCACACGCCAGTTGCGGTCCAAGGCATAATAACCTTGGGCTATGTTGGACAGCGTGTCCTGAAGCCTCTTGTTGGCGGCCGCCAGGGCTTCTTCCACCTGCTTGCGCTCGGTGATGTCGCGGCCGACGGCCTGGGTTTCCAGCAGATGGCCGGCGGAATCGAAGAACCCCCGGTTCACAAACTGCATCCAACGGATCTGGCCGTTGGCGGAATAGACACGGTTCTCAATGACCGCAACGGGATGCGTGGGCGACATGGTGTTCAATTGGGCCTCAATCAAGGGAACGTCCTCGGCCATGGCTTGCGGGTGCCATTTGTTCCCCAGCAGTTCCTGTTCGGTTTTGCCGAAGAACCGGCAATAGACCTCGTTCGCAAACGTCAGCGTACCATCCATGTTGTGGCGGCTGATGAGTTCCGTCTGGTCCTCCACCACGGCCCGGTAGTGTTCCTCACTCCGGCGCAGTTCCCGCTCGATGGTGTAGCGTTTCGTGATATCGCTGAAGGAAGCCACCACGCCGGTCAACTGTCGTTCCGGATCCTGCAGGGGGGCCAGGTTGATTGAGAGAATGACGCGCTTGCCGTTGGGACGTTCGATGGCGTGTTCCATGCCGAAGAGGGGTCGGCCCGTACGCAAGGCTTGGGCAAAGGGCAGGTTGGCACTGGGCATGGGGTGCCCATCCAATGCGGCAATCTTCCACCGGGGATCGTCGTAGCGCCGGCCAATGATGGCGGCGCGCGGCAGACCGAGAATCTGCTCCGCCGCCGCATTGGCAAACGTGATGCTGCCTGCCGTGTCCAGGATCATGATGCCACCGGGCGTGGTTTCCACAATGCGGTCCAGGCGTTCCTCGCTGGCGTGCAGCGTCTGCTCGGCCCGCTTGCGTTCGGCGATTTCAGCCGTCAATTCGCAGGTGCGTTGCTGGACCCGTGTCTCCAGTTCCACATTGAGACGCGCCAGCGCCTGCTCTGCTTGCTTGCGTTCCGTGATGTTGTAGCCATAGACACGCAGGTGCTGGTGGTCGGGGGTGAGCAGCAGGGTTTGGTGATAACACGCGTTCTCGACATGAATTTCGCAAACCAGAGGGCCGTCTTCCGTGTGAAGGCGCTGCGCGATTTCCCGGACGCTGGACAGCCACGGATGGGTGATGCCGCGGTGAACCAGATCGGGGAACAACCGATGGGCGGCGGCATTGACGTAGCTCACGGCGTCATTGCCCAGGTCGATTTCAACAATCGGATGGGGGTTCTTGGCGGGAAAGGATGCCAGCCAGGTCAGCTTTTCCTCTGCCGTCTTCTGCTGGGTGACATCGATGTTCGTGCCGAGGACGCGCAAGGGATGGCCGTCCTTGTCATAAAACGCGGCACCATCGCAGCGAATCCAGCGAATGTCCCCGGAGGGACGGATGATTCGGAACTCCATCTCAAACGACTGGTGATCTCGAATGGCGGTGTTGCGCTTGGCTTCCAGATCCGCCAGGTCGTCCGGGTGGACGTGCCGGCTGAAGTCCGCGTAGGTCTTGACCGTGCCGGGTTCGAGTCCGTAGAGAGCCTCCAATTCCGGTGTCCACGTCACCGTGTTGGTCCGAACATCCCGTTCCCAGATGCCGACGTGCGCACGCTGCTGAACCATGTGCAGGTGTTCTTCGCTTCGCCGCAACGCATCCTCAGGCTGCTTGCAAGCGGCGTCTTGAACTGTGCCGTTTTCAGCCATCGTTCAATGTTTCCTAGCCCAACGGCTGCGTCTTGGCAATAGTACACTGCGGGATGGGACGGAATCGCCGGGGTTGAGTGGCGAAACGACGTGCTGTCGCGCATCCTATTGACGTGGGCGGTTTTTTACTGTTGCGGAGTTGCAGGGGAACGTTCAATTGTTGTCGTACTGAACCGGATGACGCGATCACACAAGACAGGAAGGCGGACCCGAGCGGCCCTTGCGGGCGTCGGACGGTGCTTTTGCACGGGGCATGCATGGGCGTTGAGGAAAATGGCTGTCGCCGTTGTTCTCATCGTCGGTCTGGTGTTCAGTGCCACCGTGCAGGCGGCCAACGGCGACAAAGCGGCGGCGCTGGTGCGCGACTATCGCAACGCGCTGGTCTTTTTCGAGGGCAAGGCAGGGAAGGGGAGCGGTTTCATCACCAGCATCCAGGGCCGGAAGTATCTGATGACCAATGCCCATGTGCTGGCGGCCATCCGGGCCGCGACCTTCAAGCTGCTCGATAGCACGCCCATCCAGATTGGCAGCTCGAGGGCGGCGGTGGGACACGATCTGGTTGCGCTGACGGTGGTCGAGGGCGGCGGCGCCATCCCGGCCGTGGCCTCGGTGGACAAGGATGTTGAAATCGGCGACGCCGTGGTGGTGTTGGGCAACGCCGAGGGGGCGGGGGTCGTGAACCTGTTGGAGGGGCGGTTGACGGGCATTGGGCCGAATCTGGTCGAGGTGGATGCGCCTTTCGTTCCGGGCAACAGCGGCAGCCCGATCATCCACGTGCAGACCGGCAAGGTCATCGGGG
>CAZAAF010000304.1:0-1122 GCA_964482575.1 uncultured Verrucomicrobiota bacterium
CCCGGGATCAACATTACGGGCACGGTGCCCGCCAGCGTGATGCCGCCGCTGAAGATCATGCCCCACCGGAAGACCTCCTTCACCCGGTCGAACCGCCGCGCGCCGATGTTCTGGCCCGCCATCATCGAGACCGCCACGCTGAATCCCATGGCCGGCAGCAGCGCCACCTGGTCGATCCGCATCGCCGCGCCGAACGCCGCCGTCGCGCTCGCGCCATAGGTGTTCACGATGCCGGTGATGAACAGGAACCCGAACGCCGCCAGTCCCTGCTGGGCCGCCGCGGGAATGCCGACCTTGAGCACCAGCCACAACGTGTGGCGGTCCATGGTCAGGTGTTTCCAGTCCGGCATGGTCACGTTCTTGTGCCGGTGCAGCCAGGCGTAGAGCGCAAACGTGCTCGCGGCCTGGGTGAGGATGTTGGCGATGGCCGTCCCGTTCAACCCGAGCCGCGGACAGCCGAGCCAGCCGAACATCAGCACCGGGTCGAGCGCCACGGTCAGCAACAGGCCGCCGGCCTGGAAATAGAGCGGCGTCTTCGAGTCGCCCACCGCCCGCAGCAGCGAGCCGATGAGGAACGTCCCGAACAGGAACGGCGTCAGCAGCAGCAGCCAGCGCGTGTAGGAGATGGCCATCGGCAGCACGTCGGGCGGCGTTTCGATCCACCGCATCAGTGGCGCAGCCAGGCATTCGCCAAGGACCACCACGACGAGGCTTGCGATGACCTGGAAGGCCGTGGAGGTTTGCACCACCCGCCGCAGGCCGTCCGTGTCTTTCGCGCCCACGAACTGCGCCGCCAGGATGCCCGCGCCCACGGTGATGCCGAGCGCCACCGCCAGCAACGCGAACATCGCCGCGCCAGTCACGGTGAGCGCGCCCATTTCCGCCTCGCCCAGTCCTTTGCCGACCCATACCGCATTGACGAAACTGTAGGCCGCCTGGATGAAGTTGCCGATCATCATCGGCATGGAGAATGCCACCAGATGCCTCGGCACGCTGCCGAAGGTCAGGTCGCGTCCATGCGAGTGGTGATGATGCGCCGCCATGAAGCGACCATGGTGTTCCTATCGGCGGCAAAACTCAATCGCGGAGAGAAGCAGAGGGGAGTGGAACGGCATGGGAAAC
>CAZAAF010000304.1:1132-6181 GCA_964482575.1 uncultured Verrucomicrobiota bacterium
AAACACGAACGGCGGAGGCAAAATGACCAATGGGAAAATGGTTCTTCCGTTCGGGAAGACGCTTGTTCCTCGTGGAATCTCTGTGGTTGTCGCGGAAAAACCGCAAGGGCGATCTACCTGGCCTTTACGCCAGTCGCCTTTTCAAGTTGGGGTGAGATGTCGGTGTGATGATGGACTAATCGCCATTGGCCGTTCTCGCGGCGAAAGACGTTCGTCGCCCTGTGGCTTACGGTCACGGGCTTGCCATCCGCGCTCATGTTCTCGCCCTGTTCCACACAGACCGTATAGCCCATATCATCACCGGCGTGAATGATCACGTCCTTGCAAGCGACCCGCCCGCCGAGTTTCATGCCGGCCTCTTTCTTAAACTCCGCACCCACGGCTTGCCAGCCCGTCAGCCGGCCGCCAAAAGGTCCCATGTTCGTCACGTCGTCCCGATGCGACCAGATCGCGTTCATCGGCGCAAGCTCGCCGGTGAACATGGCATTGAGGGCGGCGTAGAACCGGTCGTTGGCCGCCTTCAGTTCTTGTTCCTGCTGGGCATCGCTTGGGCTGGCCGACAGAACGGCGGCCAGAGCCAATATCAATCCGCTGACGAGGTTTCGTTTCATGCGGTTTACGGTCCCTTTCTTGTTGTCGTGTCCCTCGGTGATTTGAGCGGCAATATAGGATCGCGCCGCCAACAAGCAAGTGCAGCATCTCTTTCAGATTTCTCGATGGCAGGTTGGTCTGCTTTGAAGCTTTGGTGACTGAAGATGAAACGGGGAAGCTGCTGCCGACTGTGCCCGTCATGGGAACCTATGACCAGAAGCGCTTCTTTAAGATGCCATTGACTCAAGGACAACTAACCGAGATTTTCGGAAAACCAGACAAGATAGAGAAGGAACATCGCATATAGCTGGCTGGCCTGCCGCGCCCTACTTCTTCACCAGCGCGCCAATTTTCCTTCACCGCCTCCGCCGGCCACCATTTCCTTTCCGGTCTGTGCGGGCAAGTGGTTTTGTTGTTCAACCCTATCTCCCGTGAAGCCGGAGGCTCTGGACTGGCGGCAGGAACTGCCGCTCTTGGCAGCGCCCGTGACCCAAGAGGCGGTGGAAAGCAGTGGTGCTCGCCGCAGTCCAAGGGGCTGCGGCTATATCGGACAGTGCAGGCTTTCGGGAGGAAAGGGCCACACTTCCTACGGCTACACAACCTGCGTTCCATAGTCGCCGCAGGTTGGGTTGCGGGCCCAGGGCGGGTCACGCCGGTGGTTTCGGTGCCGGACTTGCGGGGCCGCGGGCATCCGCAGGCGGCTTCGACGTGGCAAGGCCGCAGCAGAGAGCGCCGATGACGAAATAATAGTAGCGGGCGGAGCCCTGTTTGCCGAAGGCGAAGAGCAGCAAAAGCACCATCCCCAAGGCCAGCGCAAAACCGGACGGCTCGCGCGGACAACACCACAGCACAAAGAGCGTTGTCAGAATAACCGCTGCCAAGGGCAGCCCCGCCATCACAGCCGCCGACGGCGGCTGGATTGGGAAAAGCCACGCCATATAGCTCAATACGTCGTGCTGAAATGGCGAGCGGAATTGCAACAGAACAACATCGTCTATGAACGCCGACACGTTCCACAGCATCAGCGGCAAACTCACTGCCAGCGCCACGGCCAGGCTTCGCCACAACAGACCACGCAGTTGTTTCCATTGGAATTGTGCCGGCAGCAACAGCGCCATGAGTGGAATCGCCAGCAGCATGTACTGCTTCGCCGCCAGTGCCAGTCCCAATGCCCAAGGCGTCATGCCCGGACGCCGACACGCGCAAAAAACGGCCTCGGCCAGCAGCATCACCACCAGCGGATCAGTCCACGACATTCCCACCACGAGGAACACACACGGCGTGAACAGGAAGATTGTTGCCACGCCATAGCTCCATTTCCCTGGCCGCGCGAATCCGATCAGCGCCGTCGCCAGCGTCATGGCCAACAGATGCGCATACCGCACATCGCCCAGCCAGTAGGCGGGCGCCACCAGATACAGACTCAGCGGCGGATATGGGAACCCGAAGGTCAGGTGGCCGTTGACCGAACCTTCCGGGCCGTAAAACACGGCTGAGTTTTCCGGTGAATAAGGATCGGCAAGCCGCATCAAATAAGGGTTGCTGCCGCTCCATAGCGCGGCGGCACCGTGGTGCTGGAACATCAGCGTATCAACCACCGGCCGGTTCGTGTGTTGCAGAAACCATAGCCCGAGAAGAAAATGGCAGACCAACACGAGGCCGAACGCCGCGATTCCAACCCGCCGGTCTGTCATCGTGCAGACCAGACCCGCGACCGCGGCCACGGCTACTCCTGTCACCAGCACCCACGGCAGTTCATTGCCATCCCGAAGAAACCCTTTCGCCGGGTTCGAAGTCAGCAGTATTCCGAACTGGATGATGAGAACCAGTCGCAACACCAGCAGGTCCGGGCTTGTTCGGGGTGACGGAGAGCCGGCTGTTCGCAACAGGAAAATGCCTGCAAAACAGCAGCCGATGGCAATCGTGAGGCCGGCCAGCGCGTTGGGCGACAGATAGCCATCCGTCACATGGATGGCGCCGCCCAACGCCGCAAGGCCCACGAGCAGCACGCTGCGCCACCACAAAGCGGCACGCATTTTGAACTCCGGTGTGATGCTGTGCATATGACTGGCGTCCCGGGACTGTATGGGTTGCCCACCTGACGACGGATTTATAGTATGGCCTGCCATGGTTTTGACAAGCCGATTAGCGGTTTCATCTTTTGCTCGACTGCCGCTTCACAACAGATTTGGCTGCGGCCCGAGGATGACTGGCCGTTCCTCTACCTGCGCGCCCGCCGCATCCCGGCCCACAACGGGCGCGGCCTGGCGGTCGTCCAAGTCTTCCAGCGTGTCGCGAAGTTGACGCAGCACGGCCTTGGCCTGCGTGATCTGGCGGTCCAGACGCGGCGAGCCAGCCCGGGTGCTCTTGGTTTTCACATTCGCGACGCTCATTGATAGACGTCCTTTCGTGACCCAAGCGGCGGTGGAGAACGGCGATGCTCGCCGCAGTCCAGAGCCTTCGGCGTCATCGGGCAGGATTGGTTTCCAGGAGAGCGGAATTACGCTTTCCGCGGGCGCACGATCTTCGCCATGCGCACTATCCGTGTGGCTCCGTGTTCCGTCCGTGGCTCCAACTGCCTACCGTCTAAATTACCCCGCACGGCCGTCAGAGACCGCCGCCACAGACAAGCGCAACCTACTTCCTGACCATCGCGACGATTTCCTTTGCCGCGTCGGCCACGGGCAGGAGCTTCATCTCGCCGGTGGCGCGCTGCTTCACCTCGATACCTCCCTTGGCGAGGCCTTTCTCGCCGATGGTGACGCGGATGGGGAAACCGACCAGGTCGGCGTCCTTGAACTTGAAGCCGGGCCGCTCGTCGCGGTCGTCGAGGATGACTTCCACGCCTTCGCGCTCGAGCGCGTCGTGGAGTTCCTGCGCGATCTTGCGCGGGGTTTCCTTGTTCGTGTCGAGCAGGCTGATGCAGACGTGGAACGGCGCAACCGGCATGGGCCAAATAATGCCGTCCTTGTCGTTGAAACACTCGATGACCGCCGCGAGCGTGCGGGTGACGCCGATGCCGTAGCAGCCCATGACGCACGGATGGCTCTGGCTCTTCTCGTCGAGATAGTTCGCACCGAGCTTCTCGGAATACTTCGTGCCGAGGATGAAGATGTGGCCCAGCTCGATGGCGCGCTGGATCTTCAGCGGCGCGCCGCACTCGGGGCAGGGCTCGCCGGCGGCGACGGTGCGAAGGTCGGCCCACTTGGTGACCTGGATGTCGCGTTCGAGCGAGACGCCCTTGAGATGGAAACCGTCCTCGTTCGCGCCGGTGACCATGTTGAACCGGCCGCGCAACGCCTCGTCGGCATAGATCGGCACGCCGCTCTTGCCCACGGCACCGAGCGACCCGGGATGCGCGCCCATGAGCGGCACAATCTCCTCGTCGCGCGCGGGGCGGAACTCAATCGCGCCGGTGGCGGCGGCGAGCTTCACCTCGTTGAGCGGGTGATCGCCGCGCATGAGGACGATGACCGGCTTGCTGTCGGCGACAAAGATGAGCGTCTTCACCTGCCGGTCGGCGGCGACGTTGAACGGCGCCTTCGTCAAATCCTCGATGGTCTTCACGCCGGGCGTCGGGAACTTCTCGATAGCCGCGGGCGCGTCGCCGTCCTGCGCCTGTGCGAGGCGGGACTGCGCCTTCTCGACGTTGGCGACGTACGTGCATTTCTCGCAGAAGGCGATTTCGTTCTCGCCGCTCTCGGCGGGCACCATGAACTCCTGCGAATACTTGCCGCCCATGACGCCGCTGTCGGCCCAGACGCACTTGAGCTGCTGCGGGCCGAAGCCGCAACGCTGGAAGATGCGCTTGTAGGCCTCGCGCATGGCCTCGTAGCTTTTCACGGCGCCGTCCTCGGTGGTGTCGAAGGAGTAGGCGTCCTTCATCACGAATTCCCGGGCGCGCATCAGGCCGAAGCGCGGGCGGATCTCGTTCCGGAACTTGGTCTGGATCTGGTAGAGGTTCTTGGGGAGGTCGCGATAGCTGCGGATTTCATCCGCCGCCAGCGAGGTGATGACCTCCTCGTGGGTCGGGCCGAGCACCAGTTCGCCACCGGGCGCGACCTTGCCGCCGTCGGCGGGGCTGGCGGAGAACATGACACGCTGCGCGGCGTCCCAACGCGGTCCGCGCTGCCAGAGTTCCTTCGGTTGGAGGGCCGGCATCCGCACCTCGATGGCGCCGGCGCGGTTCATCTCCTCGCGCACGATGCGCTCGACCTTCTCGTAGGCGCGCAGGCCGAGCGGCATGAACGTGTACACGCCGCCGGCGAGTTTGCGCATGAGGCCGGCGCGGAGCATGAGTTTGTGGCTGGGGATTTCCGCCTCCGCAGGCGATTCCTTCAGCGTCGAAATAAATGTTTGGGACCACTTCATAGAGCGTGGCAGTCTAATGATGGATGGGGATGGAACAAGAAAAATAGGAGAGGGAATGGGAGGCTTCTATCCGCTTGTCACCGGCAG
>CAZAAF010000305.1:0-5421 GCA_964482575.1 uncultured Verrucomicrobiota bacterium
ACGACGATGAAATCAATCGATACGCCTTCAAACGGCTGCCACAAGCGCGCACCCGGCTTCGCATCAACCGGCACCTGGAAGTCGTGGCACTCCTTGCCAGTGATGACAACGCGCTCACCGGCCACGACCTTGTCGCGATCGCATTTCAACACCACGGAGGGCCCGGCAGCGGGCGTAACGACGTAGCTGAACGCATTCTCTTGCGGTACCACGTACACCAGACCGCGGCTGAAGCGTATCTCCGCTGGCCCGATTTCCCTGCCCTCCTTGTCGATCGCCTTCGCCGTGGCAGACTCGCCGCCGAGCGAGACCCCGAACGAGGCGCACTTGCCGACCGGAATGACTTCGAGCGAGCCATCCTTCCGCTTGTGGACGATCAACTTGCCATCGCTCGCCGCCTTCGCAAAACGCGTGAATGTGCCGCGCCCGTCGGCATAGACATACGCCGGCGACTCCACATAATCGGCGCGATGACCCTCCACGAGTGCGCTGAACGCCAGCAACTTGCCGTCACGGCTTTTTGCAAACCAACCGTTCGGCGGCAGTTCCGCATCCGCGGTCTTCCAGGTCTCCGTTGGATGACCATTGACGACCACGCGCAGACCGTTTGCATAGCGCGTGGCAACCTGTGACCGTCGAAACGCATCGCTCGCAACGGCGGCGGAAACATCGAGCATCCGGCCGTGTTCGTCGGCGTAGCGAATTTCTGCCGCGGTCTGTTGCGCATACGCCGCGTGAACCTGCTGGAGGTTGAAATAACTGCGCACGGCGTTCTCCATGCCGCCTTCCATCACCAGGAAACCGGTGTGACCGAATGCCAGCGTCGCAGCAAGAAAACGGTCGAGATGCGCGTCGCGTTCGGCGGGGGTTCTGCCGAGATTTTCCTCCCGGCCGTAGAACATGCCGGGATTGCCCATGCCGAAATTGCAACAGAGCGGATGCAGTTTGCGCAGGTCGAAATCCACCAGCCAGGGACTCACCGGAAGCTTCGCCGCCTGGTCCTGGCCGTAGTTGCCGTCGGTCAGCCCGCAGTAGAACCAGTGATGATTGCCCTCGCTGTACACCGGCCCGTTCCACGTCGCCTTCTGGTGAAGCATGATCTCGCCGTAGGCGTAAAACGTCGCCGCAAACGTCCCGCCGCCCGGCACACGCGCGTCGTAGTCGCAATAGTTCCACGGCGTCACCGCCGTGTGCACGTCGCAATAGGCCGTCGAAAGAGGAAACTTCTGCTGGATGATCGGCGTCAACTTCGCCTCATATTCAACGGCGCGCGAGGGCTTGGGGTTGTAGCAACGCGCCCACGCGGTGCGCCACTCGCCGCTGGACAGGCGCGCGACCATGTGCTCGTTCCAGAATTCATTCACGGGCGCGTAGTCGGTGTAGTTATTATAGATGCCGTAGCGGAACCCGAGCGCCTGAATCTTGCGCGAATACCCGGCCTGGCTTTCGTCGCCTCCGCGCTTCGGCGCGGTGCGCGTGCGGAATGTGAAGCTCTCGCCGCCATCGCGCCAGCCCGTCTCGTGGTCGGTGATGACCACTTTCGTCATGCCGTAACGGGCGATCTCCTTCCAGATTGCGTAATCCCGCTCGCGGTCGCTGGCCCCATGTGCGCGCCAGAGCCGTTCGCCGGCCACGTGCATCCAGGGCGACTTTTGGTTCGGGATGTTCGGCAACACCTCCTCGAATCGCGGCGAAAGGGTGAGAAACAGCCGTTCAAAGCAGTCGTTGCGCTTGCCGTCGGTCTTGGGCTCGTAACGCGTGCCGCCGTTGTAGGTGACGCCGGCGGCGGCCACGTCGTTGACCGCCCAAAGCATGGAGGCGTTGGACCGGTAGTAGTCGGGCAGGCCGAAAATGAAGAGCGGTTTCTCAGGCGCCCCCGTGACCAGCACTGCCGGGCGCGGTCCGCCGTAGCTCATGTAGGGCAGCGTCACGAGGCGCGGGTTCCCGACGCCGACCGCTTTGCCGAAGCGCACCTCACCCACTTCGCCGCCGAGGCACTTCACGTCCACCACCAGCGATTTTTGCCAGAGCCGGAAGGTATAGCTGACTTCGGCACTGCCTCCCCCGAACACGCAACGCCAGCGCGAGACAATCGTGTCGCCGGCGCGCTCGCAGCCAAGCGGCTCGATCTTCTCCGGCGCGAGTGTCTTGTTCGGCTCGCGTGAGGAAAAATAGACGCCGCCGTCCGCCATCGGCTGAAACCACTCGCTTCTTCCAACCCAGCGCGCCGTCACGTCGCCGAGCGTGCCGGTCTTCGGTTCGTAGCGATACTCCAGCGTGCCATCGTTGCCGCGGTATCGGAACAGGAAGGCGCCCTCATCCTTCGTCAGCGTCGTCTTGAAATTCCGGGCCAGATTGTCCGGCAGGATCGTCTGCTCGCGCGTCGGAAACGGCAGCCTGCCGGAGCCGGTATTGAGGCCGGCGCCCTGCCCCTCGAACATGTCAATACCACGCTGGCGCCGCGGTTCGAACGTCAGCGGCTTCAACTCCTCCTTATAGATGGCCAGGTTGCTGAAATAGAGTTTGCGGTCGTCCTTGTTGCGGCCGTTGGTGACCTGGATGCCTTCAAAGGTCGCGCCGTCCTTGAGCAGGTCGAGCTGTTCCGGTTGCAGCCGGCGATGCATCACCCACCATTCCTGCCATTGCACGGTGCTCATCGGGACGCGCACCTCCGCACCGCCCTTGCCGCGCAGCAACACGGCAATCTCCACCCGCGGCGTGCTCTTGTCGGTCACCCAGGCCCAGTTGTTGCCATAAACCCAGAAGTTGATGCAGTCGAACGACGGCGGCACGGCGATGGGCGACGGAGGCCGGAGCGTGATACGCGGGCGCTTGCCATCGCCGCGGTAAACAAGCTTGCCGACATGGTCCCCCCAAATCTGCTGTTCGCGGGAAAGCGTGAACGCTGCCACGGCGTCCGCCGTCTCCACCTTCCACCCGTCGAGATTCTCAAAATTCACCAGCGGCGGATGCGTGTCGGTGGTGCGATTGGCCCAAACCATCTCGTAAGGCCGCTCGCCAACGGTTTCTTGCGCAGAAGCAGAAAGCCACGCACCCAGAAACAACAAACCGAGGGAACAGATGATCGTTTTCATGATTTATGTGTGGGTTGAGTCTCCAAACTCACCCAGTCGTAGTTTCACTATGAGAGCGAGCTTGGAAGCTCACCCCACTCAAGATTATTTCACTTCAATGTGTTCCGTGCTGACCACCAATTTTTGCGCATCCAAAAGGTTGAGGTAGAAGACCGTCGTACCGGCCGGAACCGTGGCAGACACCCTGTGTTTTGCGGCATCCAAGTCCGCCGGGATCGTCTCCCATTTCCGCTGTTTCCAGACACCCGTGTCTTTCGTAAAATTGAGCTCGGCCCCGGCCATCGGCTGACGCGACTCGAATTCGGCCCACGCGGTGTCGCCCTCGCGTCCCTGCGCCGTGATGCGCGCGAGCGGCGGGCCGTTTTTCAGGAGGCTGTCGGCAAACGCCCGGATTTCCTCCGGTCCCTCGCCCGCAGGACCGTGACCGTGCGGCATACGAACGCGGATGCAAAGCGTGTGTTTGCCGGACGGCAGGCGGTAGGACTTCTGCAGGGAATCGAACGGATAGGCAAAGTCGTTGGTGCCCGTGACCCAAAGCATCGGCACCTTCGCGCGCGGCAGGTAACGCGACGGATCCCAAAGCTGCAGCCATTTCGCGGCTTTCTCCCTGCCCATCTGCTCGAAGTTTTTCAGCCACGCCGAATTGTCGCCCAGGAAGCCGCACCCATAGACCGGCGCGGCGAACCGGAACCGGCTGTCCACGCCGGCCAGGATGCATGTGAGGTAACCGCCCCACGAAATGCCCGTGAGACCGATGCGCGCCGGATCCACATCCGGCATCGAGCGCAACAACGAGTGGGCGAGGATCGCATCGGCCACCGCGTGATATGTCCACTGGTCCTCGATCGGCTCGTCGATCTGGTTGAAGCCGCCCCAGCCCGCCGGGCCGCTGTGTTCGTGGCGCGGCCGTTTGTTGTGGGTGCCGCCCGGCAACGAGCCGCACGTGTCCATGGCAATGGCCGCGTAGCCCCGGTCGTTCCATCGCTTCACCCAACCGGCGAACGCCGTGCCGCCGCCGCCGTGGACGAGCACCATCCCGGGCACCTTCTCGCCGGGCTTGTGTTCCGGCATGCCGACGAAGGCGAACACGCGCGTCGGCTGGCCGTGCCACGGCAGGCCATCGAAGAAAAGGGCTCGCACGCCGTTGGTCTCATAACCGGGCGCGGGATACGTCGCCGGCGCAGGGGCCAGCGCCTTCAAGTCCCAGGGAACCGCGGGGCTTTTTTCAGCAACGGCGGCAAAAGCGGTCGCCGCGGTCAATGCAAAAAACAGGCTCAGTGAACGGCAGGCTTTGTGATTCATGGCAGCGAACGCTTGATGACACGCGCACGGTCCGAGTTCAAACCAAAAAGCGGTACCCAAAAGTCGGAGCCAGACTCCACCGCACCGGCCAGCCGGGACGAATCCGGAACAACCGGAGCATCCCGTGCCTGCGTGCTCAGGGCTTCGGTTCCACCACGAGTGCGCCGGCGGGAACGTCGGCCGATACTTCGGACACCTTGCCCACATGGCTGAGGTCGTTGTCGCGAAGCATGATGGACTGCGTCGAATCTCCCTGCAAACTCAGCAAGGTGCCGTCGGGCGCCTTGGGATGGCTTCCACGAAGTTGAAAGTTCCTTGTCTGGACAAGCCGGACCAGCGGTGCGGCCCCTGTGGAAAACGACGCATCCATCTTGTCGAGCACCACGTTTTCGGCATCGTCGCAGACGAAGGCATGGCGCAGGTCCGGCTGGTCGGCGCGCAACTGCACGTTGCGAAAGGTCAGGCCGTTCACGTGCCGGCAGTAGAAGCCCCACGCGGGCAAGGTGCCGAACATCCGGCTTTCAGGATACTTCTCCTCCCGTTCGGGCACCGCCTTGACGAGTGTCTCCCGGCCTTCGCCGCCTTCAAAACCGAGCCGGAGGTTCTCCAGGGTGACATTGCGAATCGGATGCCCCGGGATGCCGGCGATGGCGCAGCCGATCGGCGAACACCCCAGTGCCGTGATGTCGCGGATGCGGACGTTCTGCAAGGTGCCCACACCCGGTTTGACCGTGGCCGGCTTGTAGATGCGGGCGCGGTTGCCGAGCCGGATGAAGATCGGCACGCTGACCCCTTCGATCTGGATGTCGCTGACGGTCACGTTATCCATCGTGCCGCCGTCCACGATCTCGAGCGCAATGCCCGCCAGTCCGCGCTGTTTGCCATAGATGACCTTGGATCGTTTGGGTGAACTGACAACACAGTGGCTGATCTGGATGTTCCGGAAACCGCCGCCGGATTCCGTGCCCATCTTGAGGCCGTTGCAGTGGCTGCTCACCTTGCAGTTGCTGACAACGACGTTTTC
>CAZAAF010000305.1:5431-6136 GCA_964482575.1 uncultured Verrucomicrobiota bacterium
TTTTCGCACGGGCGGGCGGAGGTGCTCTTGAGGCAAAGGCCGTCGTCGTCCGAGTCAATGTCGCACCCGGAGATGGTCACATCCCGGCAACTGTCCACATCCAGGCCGTCGTTGTTGTAACTGGCATGGTTGAAAACCGTGATGTTCCGCAAGGTGACGTGGTCGCAATCGCGATAATGCTGCGCCCAACTGCCGGTGCCTTCGATATGAATGCCCTCGACCAGCACATCGCGACAGCCGCTGAAAAGAATGGCCTTCGGCCGCTTGCCCTTCGGGTCGCGCCAGACGGAACCGTTTCCGACAATTTTGCCATCGCCGCGAAGGGCGATCTGCTCCAGTTTGTCGCCCACAAGGAGATCGTGCACCACCGGCGCGGCATCCGGCGGACTGTCGGCGCTGCGATGGAGATAATCGCTGCGGTTGGTGCTGCCGAGAAGCGTGCTGCCCGTGTCGAGTTGAAGCGCGACGTGGCTGCGCAGGAAAAGCGAGCCGGTCAGCCAGGACCCCGCCGGCACGCGCACCGTGCCGCCGCCCTGGGTGGCGCATTGATCGATGGCTTTCTGGATGGCCGCCGTGCAGAGCGTGGTGCCGTCCGGTTTGGCTTCAAAATCCCGGATATCCAGGACACGGCCGGTGGACGGCCCGGCGCCGGCCACAAGAACCGGCGCCACCAACAATGCCAGGCCTGTTCGCAAGGTGTTCATG
>CAZAAF010000306.1:0-6108 GCA_964482575.1 uncultured Verrucomicrobiota bacterium
CCGAGGGCGGCTTGGGGTTCGTAGAGCCGGTTGCCGTACGAGGTCTCGAGACAGATTTCCAGCCCGCGGGCCTGCGCTTCCTCCACAATCCGATCAAGCCATGTAAAATCGTAAATGCCCTTGGCCCGTTCGGTGCGATTCCAGCCACCCTGCAAACGAATGTGCCGGATGCCGAGCGGTTCGAGATACGCTTTGTAGGCGTCCCAACTGGCCAGGTCGCGGTCGAGCGTCTCGCAACCGAGCGACCACATCGACGTCTTCAATTCCGCGACACCCTTGGGTTTCAACGTGCCGATCCTGGGCAGGTTCGGGTGGAGCGACGTTTGAACGCGCGTGGGTGTCTGGTCCAGCATCGGCACGGTGGGGACTGGCGGTTTCAATTCGGAGAAGAACCGCACGGGGCGCAGGAACTGTTCGGGATGCAGGACTTCTCCGGTCAGGCGGATTTCATCCAGCCACCCATCGAGTCCCCGCCCGAAGATCAACGGGCTGTCATCATAGACCAAAGGCCCCTGGGTCACGCCGCCACCGCATCGCACGTGGTCCACATAGAGGGTGGCCGTCAACGTGGTGTGATCGAATGTCAGTGCCACATGGTGCCATGCGCCATCCGTGACACTGCCGGTTGAGCCGAAGGACTGGTTGAATCCCGGCACTTTCGAGTCCTTTCCCGGCTGGGTGTCGAACCGTGCGCGCACCCATCCTTGTGGATCAATGGAGAGCGACCAGGTTGCACCAGTCTGTCCGTTCCGTCGCTGGCTGGCGATCAGTGCGTGCCGCGGCGTCTGCCGTCTCATCTTTACAAACGCCTCGATCGTCAGGTCCGCCGGCTGTGGTGCGCCGGAGATGCGGACTTCCCCGCCGTTCGGACTGCCGGCGCCTGTGGATTCATTTACAAACCGGAGCGAACGCCGGTTGCTGGGGTTGGCAGGCGAGAAGGTTGCACCGTTCCAGATGTTCGACGCCGGAACGTCCGGGTCGAAGACCGGCGGCATCCCCTCCTCAAACACGCCGGCCTCGCCTGCGGGGGATAGATGGTCCTCCAGCGTCCAATACGTCGTCGAGCCGGCAAATACCAGGCCGGACGCCGACATCAGGATCGTCAGGAACAGGCTCTTGAAAAGAACTCCACGCGCAAAACAGCCAAATGTGCGGCCGCACGGTTGAACTGTGGAAACGGGGCGGGAGGTTGCAAACGGGCTGTTCATGCGGGCCGGATGCTAGGCCATAACACTTTTGGGACACAAGCCTGCTGTCGCTGGCCATGCGGTTAAAATGTTTTGCTCCGGGGGGTGGGTTGTTGGGGCGGGGGGGGGACAGTGCAGTGCTGGAGACTGGCCGGAGTGGGGCGGGCAACCCTCGCGCAACATGGTGGCTGCGGGCGACCAGAAGTTGCCGGACTCGGTGGATTGCGGTGAAGTGGACACGGCAGGCGAGGTGGATTTGAAAACGACAAAGAACGTCCGGTGGGCGGCCAGGATTGGACGCCGCACTACCGGCAGCCCTGTCATCAGCCGGGGCAAGGTGTACATCGGGACCGTTTTGGAAGACGGAAGCGAGGCTTGTTTTCAGTGCTTTGACGAGAAGACCGGCAGTCTGCTCGGCTCGTTCATTTGTCCCAGACCCTCCCGGGAAGAGAAGCTGGAGAGTTGGGCCATCAGTTCATCCCCTACGGTTGAAGAGGATCGGCTGTATTTTGTGAGTCCTTATCAGGAGGCGATGTGTATTGACCTGAAAGTGCTGTTGGGCAGTCACGCTCAGGATAAGACGGCCGTCAAACAGCTGTCGCTCAAGAGCATTGTCTGGCGCTATGACATGCCCGACAAACTCAAGTCGCATTACCATCACACGGCCAGTTCCTCGGTCCTGGTTCACGGGGATTATGTTTATGTTTGCACCGGCAACGGGCGCTCCTGGGTTCCCGGCAAGATCCCTTACAATCCTCTGGCTCCCAGCCTGGTCGTGTTCCACAAGATGACGGGCCAACTGGTGGCGCGCGATGATGAACAGATCGGAGAGAGGCTTTACCGTGGGCAATATACATCGCCGTCCCTTGGCATGGTGAACGGAAAAGCCCAAATCCTTTTTGCCACGGGAAGCGGTGTTTGTTACGCGTTCGAGCCGGTGGATCCAAAGGCACGCGTCGAGCCGGCCCGCTGGATTACCACGAGCCTGCGCGGGCCCATTGTGTATTTCATCAATGTCAAAGACAAGGATACCACAGGGCTTTCCATCGAGGAGTATGCCCGGATCAAAGACAAGGATACCGGCGGGCTCTCGCCAGCGGAGTACGCGCGGTCCGTCAACCTTCTCTCGACCCTGCCCAAGCCCGCGCTACCGCTGGAGTTCCGCTTCTCGTTGGGTCTGCCGGCCACGACGCCCATCGATACTGTGCCGTCGGCCAGTGTTCCCGACGTGCCTGTCCTGAAGAAGATATGGTCGTTCGATTGTATTCCGCCCGAGTACAAGAAACTCCCGTTCTACCCGCGCCAGAGCAAGGGAGATGGTCGCGGACATCCCTGCGACATTATCGGCACGCCGGTTTTCCACAACAACCGTGTGTACATCGCGATCGGCGGCGATCCCAATCACGGCGGACGGGATTGCAAGGGGCGCGTGGTTTGCATCGATGCCACCCAGACCGGCGATGTCACGGAGAAGGCCGGAATCTGGTCGTACGATGCCTTGAATCAAAGCATCTCCACCGTGGCGGTGGCCAACGGCCTGGTGTTTGTCATGGATAATGCGTACACGTTGCATTGCCTGGACGCCGACAACGGCCATTGTTACTGGACGCATTCGGTCCGGCACAACGCCACGTGCTTCAGTTCGCCGCTCGTCGCGGACGGGAAGGTGTATATCGAAAAGGCCATCCTGTCGGCGACCCGGAGGCTTGAAGTGCGCGACGGCATCAAAAACAGCCAGCACACGGAGTATAGCAGCCATTGTGCTGCCAACGGGACGGTGTATGCCGTGATTGGAAAGCGCCTCTGGGCCATGGCCGGAACGTCCGGACAGCCTGGCGCGAAATGATGGCGGACGCGATGCATCGGGATGCGTCGGGTTTTTGCTGGATAAACCGGATCGGACTGACTTTCCACCTGGTTCAAGAAGCTCGATGGATGAATTCTGGAAACACGAAGTGAACACCATGACGCGGAGGGAATTTGTTCGGGCCGTGGGTGCGTCTGCTGTTTCGTTCTCCTGTGCGGACCGGTTGGGCGCGCAGATGCCCGCGGCCGGGGGTGGAAGGCCGCGCACGCGATTGCCCCGCGGCTATTTGATTGTCCAGGACCTGGGCACGTACAACACGTCCCGGTTTGGTGCGATCAGTACCGCCGCGGAGGCCGAGGACGTCTTTGACCGGATGGCCGGGAAACTTGACGCGCTGGAGTTTGGAAGCCTGTATTACGGCGATCACGATATGCGTGCCCATGAAGCCGTGGCGCGCGTGGGCGTGGCACACCATGTGGATCTCTGGACTTCCACGTTCAGGTTCAAGTTCCGCGCGTTTGGCGATATCCGTCCGGAGTTCCAGGCGCATGTAATGGAACCGGACGGACGGATCGTGCCGGCCGAACACCACCTGGAGGGAGGAAAACCCGAACGCATGTTCGATGTGCTGAATCCGGAGGCCATGGATTGGTTGTTGGGCGAGTATCAGAAGAAGTACCTGGACCGGATGAAAGGGCTTCTGTCGGGCGTCTTCTTCAATGAGGACTGTCTGCCGTATCTCGGCAAATGTGTCAACAACCGGCGGTTTGATTACTGGCGAAGCGCAACCTTCAGTCCGCGTGTATTCAGCCTCTGGCGCGACTACTGTCGGGAACACGACGTCGTCTGTGACGGTAGACTGGTGGACAAATTTCCCGTTCATGATCCGGCGATGGTGGCCCGGGGAAATGGCCTGACCGGGTATTTTCGGGGCTGGAACGTGCCAGCGGTCCTTGAGGCGGGCCAACGGTTTACGGCGTTGCCGCGCGCCGAGGGGGTCTGGCAGCACTGGTATGACTTCACCTGCGGCCTCTTCCTCAAGAACTGGATCGGCCGGTTGGCTCATCTGGCCCATGAGGTCAATCGGCGCGAGAGTCTTTGGAAGGGCGTGATGTATTTCGGCCTGCATTACTGGAGTCTGCCCTACGAACAGATCACCAACCCGCAATTTCAGGTGCCGGCGACGCACAAATGGGGTGCTTGGGGACGCCAGCGTGGCGTGGATTTGCAAAAAGTGGCCGCTCATCCCGATGTGGACATTGTCATCTGCGAAACCTACCCACCGATGGCCGCCCATCTGGAGTACTTTGTGGCGGAATTCGCCCGCCTGACGCGGGAGGCCGGCAAGACCCTCGGTGTCATGCTGCATCGCGACGACAAATGGGCGTTGAAGCTGGAGGAAGAACAACGGCGGTGGGATGTGATTGCCAGATACCAGCCCACGGTGATTGCACGTTATCCCCGCCAACGCATGGTGCCGGGTGATCCCTTCTACAATCCGGAGGCGGAGAAATACTTTACGGATTGCTTAGGGGAATTCCGGCGCTCAGGGGCGTAAGCGCGGAACCTGATTACGTTCCGCGGAAATCCGCGGCTGTTGTCAAAGGTGGGCGAGGCCTGAACAAGGTCCTCGTTTCACCGCCGCGTACCCGTCAGGGTGAACTGGTGCCCCGCCGCCTTGTTGACAACGTTGCCGGAAAAACTCCGCCCATCTTCGCTGCGGGTGACGCTGCCAGTGCCGGGTCCCGAGAAGGCAAAGACGTTGCCCGTGACCGTTCCTATGAAATCGCCCATGCCGCTTGAGTCCCCAGTGATGTGGGTTTTGCCCGCGGCATCCGTGGAAATCGTCAGGGTGCTGTTGGCCGAATACGCACAGCAGCCCGTGTGTTTGCGGAACACGGTCCAGGAACCGTCAAAGACACTCGACCCGGGTCCGGCTTGGGTGTTGGCCCCTCCGGTTGACGGGGAGCCCGCGGCTGGAGTTGTTTTGGGCGGCTCCCCCGCTGCCTTGGAATTGTCAAAAGGGAAACTGCGAATATTGCGCTCCACCGCGTCCAGTTCCGTCAGGTTGTCGGTCAGGTCACCGAAGCGCCACTTGAACGAGCGTTGCGATCCGTCCGCCACGGGCCGGTTTTTCAACCAGAATTCCAGCAGGCTCTTGCGCCAGGCCTTTTCCCGCTCCACTTCTCCGTTGACCCTCCCCATCAGGGCAATGTCTTCAGGCGCGAGGGCGATGGCCACCTCCGTACTCGCCGGCGCGACTTCCTTGATCATCTGCCGCACATTCGCCGCATCGTTTTCCAACTGTTTCTGTCGGGCGAGGCTGTTCTTGTAGGCGGCAAGGATCCGGAGCGCCTGGGCCTCCATGCTTCCCAGTGGAGCGGCTTTCCCCGCACTCCATGCCGGGGGCGAAACGAGCGCCACCAACAGCGCTAAACGTGTAATCGTGCCCCGTGGACTCGTCCTTGGTGTGTTCATCGAAGGTTTGCACGGCATTATTGTTTGTTACCGGCCTGACACAAGCGCAAAAACCGGTGAATTCTCCGCAAGGCAAACGGGGACGGGAGTTTATCAGAAGCGTTGGTTTCAGTTCCTGAAGGTAAAGATGGCTGGAAGGTGATACGATCTCATAATACCTTGCGCCAACATTTGGGAATAAAGTCCAATGATTATCCGGTCCATTCGTGACATGTCAGGTGCTGTGGTCGTTGGCCTGTGCTGGATATCCGGCAACTCGGCGGCTCCAGCCGCCGAGATTGTTGTGGAGGCTCCGCACCCGGTGCGCGTCATTGTGACTGCCAGCGATGGTTCCCATCCCGACGGCTCCGGGCGCGGCGTATACGCCGACGGCCGTTTTTTTGCCGAGGGTACCTTTACCGTCCGCGTCCCGCCCGGCAAGACGACCTTTCGCCTCAGTGCCGGGCCCGATTTCATTCCGCAGGAACTCACCGCCGTGGCGAAGGAGGGTGAACGCGTTCGTCTCGCGGTCGCGTTGCAACGGTGGTTTTCCCCGCGTGACCGCGGCTGGTTCTGCGGCGACAACCATGTGCACGCCCAGCACGACGCGAAAGCCGAGGTGCAGACCGATTACGACTACGCCGCGCTGCAGGCCCG
>CAZAAF010000307.1:0-6105 GCA_964482575.1 uncultured Verrucomicrobiota bacterium
CCAGAAGAAGTCGAAGTTATACGCGAGGTGGTCGGGGATGAAATGCAGCTTGCCGCTGATCGCGGTCTGGTAGCCGTGATGCTTGAGGATCGCGGGCAGCAGCAGTTGCGGCGCGCGCGGCGGCGTGCTGTTGTCGGTCGCGCCGTGGACGTGCGCGTAGCGGCTGGTGAAGAAGCTGTAGCGCGACGGCGTGCAGATCGGCGCCACCGTGTAGGCCGTGGCGAAGCGCGTGCCCTCGCGCGCCAGCCGGTCGAGGTTCGGCGTCTTGACCAGCGGATGGCCCGCGCAACTCATCACGTTCCACTTCATCTCGTCCACCATGATGAAAAGGATGTTGGGTTTGGGCGCCGCCGCCGGCGCGGCGTGCAACGCACCGGGCAGTCCGCTGGTCGAAACGAGGCCGACGAGACCGAGTACTCGCAGACGCCCCTGCCAGTACATAATCAGTCCCTTGAAATTGTTCACAGTGGAAAAGAAAACACCGCTGCGGGCCGGCGGTTTCGTTCTTTCTTCAAAAGAAGCCGGCGACGTCCGGCGAGACGGGATGCGCCGCCCCGGATTTCCAATCCGCGACGCACAAAGAAATCGTTGAGCCGGGATGGAAACTTCCCGGGTGTTTATCGCGGCGCAATCTTCAGGACGCGGCCGTTTTCGCTGTCGGCGATGTAGATGGCGCCGTCGGTGTGGACATACACGCCGTGCGGGCGGGCAAGTTCGGTCTTGAGCGGGTCGGCGTCGAGCGCCGCGCCCCTCGTGCCGGTGCCGGCGACGCGGACCATCTGCCGCGTCGCGGGAACGTATTTGCGGACGAGGTGATTCTCCGTGTCGCAGATGAGGATGTTGTCCTGCAAGTCGGGGTAGAGATGCTTCGGGCCGTTCATCTCGGCCTTGAGCGCGTCGCCGCCGTCCCCGCCGGAGCCCTTCTTGCCCGTGCCGGCGATGGTGCGAATCTTGCCGGCCCGGTCCACGACGCGCAGCGCATGGCCGCCGCGCTCCAGGATGTACACGTTCCCCTTCGAGTCCACGCAGACCGCGCGCGGGTCCGAGAGCGGGCTGTTCGCGGCGTCCGCGCCGTCCGTGGGCACGCCGCGCTGGCCGTTGCCGGCGATCGTCCGCACGACGCCGGTCTTCATGTCCATTGCGCGGATGCGGTGGTTGCCGAGGTCGCAGATGAAAAGCTGCCGCCCGGCGCGGTCGAGCGCGATGCTGAAGATGCCGCCGAACTGCGCCTTCGCGGCCGGCCCGCCATCGCCGCCGGACCCTTTCTCGCCCGAGCCGGCGATCGTCGTGATA
Source organism: uncultured Verrucomicrobiota bacterium (assembly GCA_964482575.1). Lineage (GTDB taxonomy): Bacteria > Verrucomicrobiota > Verrucomicrobiia > CAIQCK01 > CAIQCK01 > CAIQCK01. The sequence continues at coordinate 1,294 of CAZAAF010000307.1, forward strand.
ATACCGGTCTTCGGGTCCACCTTGCGGACGCGGCTGTTCAACGTGTCGGCAATGAGCAGGTCGCCGTTGGGCGCGACGAGGAGATTGTGCGGCTGGTTGAACCACGCCTTCGCCGACGGACCGCCGTCGCCCAGCGACCCTTTCGCGCCCAAGCCGCCGATGACCTTCAACACGCCCTTCGCGTCCACCTGGAGAACGCGGCCGACGATCTCGCACAGGAAGAGATTGCCACGCGTGTCGAGCGCCGCCGCAAACGGCTCGCGCAACTTCGCCTGCGTCGCGGGCGAGCCGTCGCCGCCCTCGCCACCGCCGGCAACGAGCGTGAGCGGCCCGGCGTGCGCCGCCGTGACGAACGCAAGGATCGGAAGGAGGGGAATCAATGTCTTGGTTTTCATGGTGTCATTTCCTCAGGGCCTGGCCGATGGCGCGGAGCTGGGCGATGAACGGCGCGGGAATCACGCCGCTCTTCTGGATCGGCACGTCGAAGGTGACCACACCGCCCTTGGCCACGAGCTGGCAGACCGTGGCGATGACCGTTTCATCGGGCAACATCGGCTGCTCGCCCTGGCACCACGTCGAGCCGAGAAACGTGAGGATCTGGAACTGTTCCTTGTGGCCCTGGTATTCCAGCCATCGGCCCGGACAGGCGTCCACGGCCTTGGCAAACTCCTTCAGGTTGATCTCGCCCGCCGTGTAGTCCTCATACGGAGTGTACGGGATGACCGGGAGTTTCACGCCGGGATTGAACGCGACGATGGCGTCCGGGTTGCCTGCCTTCATCGCGCGCGCGAAGCTGGCGAAATTCGGCTCGTCGTCGAAGCGGTACATCGCGTCGGGGAAATAGCAGCCGTCAACCCACCAGCCCGCGACGCTCCGGCCCCAGCGCTGCGACCACTCGCGGATGATGGACTCCCAGCGCTGCTGAAACTCCACCAGCCGGCCGCCGACCGGCTCGCCGGGCAACTGCCAGCCGCCTTTCCGTCCCCAGAGCCAGCCGAGTTTCTGCCGCGCCACGGGATCGGCGCCGGGCGCGCCGCTCGGCAAGTACACCATGAGCCGCACGTGGTGCGCCGCCAGCATCGTCGCGAGGTCGGCGATCAGGTCGCGGCGCGAACACTTGCTCGGCGTGATGCCGGTGAGTTTGTCATAGGTGGCGTTGGGCGAGCAGTAATGGCCGGAGTTCTGTCCGATGGTGAAGAGCAGGTACCGCGCGCCGGTCGAGGCCACCTGCTTCGCGAAGGCGGCGACGTCGAAATGGTTGACCTGTTCGTTCCACGCCTCGGCGGTGAGTTCCGCCCCGCCTTTGCTGCTGGGGGGCGCGCCGAGGTAATGCGTCATGATGCCCCATTGCGCCTTATGGAACCAGTCGGTGGGTTCGGCCGCGCGGGTGGCAAGGGCCGCCGTCGTCAGCAACAACGTTGTGAGGAACAAGGCATTTCGGGGCATGGATGTTTTCCTTCGTTGTCAGCGATGACGTGCAGCTTAACGCAACCGGCACGACTCAGGCGAGGATTTCCCACTGACAAAGGCACCGTTAGCTGAGGCGGATCGTCTGTGACGACAAACGTTTCCGTCTCCTCTCATCGGCGACTACTTTTTCAACACGCCATCAATGAACTTGTACGACGCCTCCCGGTCTTCGGCGGGGAAGCCGTGCTTGCCCGGCGGGTACACCGCCACGATCCGATCCGCGACGCCGAACAGCCTGTACACCTGCGCCGCCGCCGCCACGCATCGCCGCACGCTCTCGACACGGAAGTTGTCGTCATCCAGTGGCGCATGCACGTACAGGTGCCGCGGCGCGAGCGCGGCCAGCACCTCCGGGAAGTCGAACGGCATCTTCTTCGGGTCTTTGCCGAAGACGTCCCGGATGCGCATCATGTAGCGCGGCTGGCACCAGCCGCTCAGGTCGCCGCCCTTGTAGTCGTTGAACGAATCGAAACCGGAACTCGACACCATCACCTTCAGCCGCGGATCGAACGCCCCGACGAACAGCGAGTTGTGCCCGCCGAGCGACACGCCCACGCACCCGATGCGTTCCGGGTCCACTTCCGGCAGCGACTGGAGCAAATCCACCGCGCGCATGTGGCTCCAGATGCCCATCATCGTACCGCTCGCGAACCCCGCCGTCGCCGGGTCGGTCTGGTTCTCGCCGAGCAGCGTGTAGTCGGGTGCAAGGGTCACATAACCGCGTTCGGCCAGCTCCAGCGTGTAGCGCGGATAATCCGCGCCGAGGCCCGCCGTCCGCCCGCGCCCGCCGCCGGTGCCGTGCAGGCAGAGCATGGCGGGAAATTTCCGGTTCTTGTTTCCGGATTTGGGAATCAGCAGGTAGGCTGGCACGCGATACTCCTTCGTCGCGGCATAGGTGATCTTCGTCCGCGTCAGCGTCGGCAGTTCCTCCGTCTGCACCATCTGCACGTCCAGCGGCACGCGCCGGTCCGCCGCCGGCAGCGGCCCCATCACCCGTTCCAAGCTGGCCAGGATATGCTCCCGCCGGCGCGCCCAATCCTGCGTGTTCGTGATCGCATGCTCCGCCCCCTGCGCGTCGCGCCACACCAGCAGCTTCATCTTGTCGGGATAGAACGGCGGCGCGGCATCATCGGCCGCTGGCGACATCGCGGGGCCTAGAACCAGCGAAAGGAAAACAACGAGGTGCGGTGCAGACAGGGTTTTCATGGTTGTGACGACGGCGATTCGCCCGAGGCGTCCGTCTCGTGTTTGTGGACCGGCAGTTGGGTGGCGGCGGCGAGGGTTTCGGCCACGGCTTCGATGTCGACAGGAGGGATGTCGGTGACTGTTTCGTTGCGGCCATCCGCGTGCTCAAGGCTGATTCTCCATGTCCTGCCTGTCATGCCGGTGCGGACTCGGTGGATGTGAATCGCCTTGGCATCCGCCAGGGAAATGCGCCGCTCATGCGGATGAACACAGCCCCGCGTCCAAACAACCAGTTCCCGGCGTGCGGCGTCGAAGAGGAGACGAAGCTGGGCGAACCAGGTAAAAATCCACATGCAGGCGATGAAGAAACAGGCCAGCGCGCCGAACCACGGCGAACCCTTGGCGTCGTCGAACGGCATTCCAAGGTTGATGCCAAGAAGTTCATGGACGACAAGGCCCACGCCCAGCCACAGGACGCCGAGGCCGAAGACCAGGGCGAGAATCCTGAACCACAACGGAAACCGGCCGGAATCGTAGAGGAGGTTACGCAGCGCGCTTTGCATGTTTCCCCGAGTACCAGCACCAGAGACTGCCCAGGCCGAAGCCAAGAATCCACGGCGGCGCGATGAACGCGCTGACGGACAGCAGCCATCCCAGATTGAATGAGTCCAACAGCTCGCCCCAAACGAAGCCGGTGAAATGGCAGATAATTATGAAGATGACAACCTCGGCCAACAACAGGCCGAGGAGGAAATCCACTCCCCGCCAGTGGGCCGCCCGCCGCAGCAGGATGGCCAGCAGCAGAATAAGGATCATCGCCAGGATGCCCTGCGGGACATACTCGCGGCCCGTCTCTCCATGCCACAGCGACCACACCGTAAATCCCACCACGACGCAGAGCAGCATCGCCACGGGTGCCAGCGCCATGCGGATAACACCTTTCTTCATGTTCGTTCCTCCGTCGTCGCGCCCTTCTTGAAAACGAGGCCGTAAGCAACGCCGAGCAGCACGCCGATGAGACACCAATAGGCGAGCAACACGGGCAGGATGAAGACCATCGCCTGGTCATGATTGTGCGGGTAAAACATCGTGGCCATCCAGCCCAGCACCGCCTCAACGGGTTTGTGAAGAGTGGCCAGCAGCCAGCCGGCGGTGGTGCTGCGGTCGGATGTCTCCAACAGAAAACCCATCGCCACTCCTGCCAATACACCACCGAGACCGCCGGTGATGATCGGGACTTTTCGAAATGTGGCCATGTGCCAGTCTCCTTTGTTCGACGCGGACAGGCCGGAGAATGCTCCCGCCTCCCGGCGGTTGCAAACGGTTTTTGCCCCGTTGCCACCGCACCCATCCGCCGGGCCGCTGCGGCAGGAATCGTTTGCGGCGCGGCGGCGTGCGTGTTAATTATGCCTTGATGGCTGCCACCGATTCCTCCAATTCTTCCGGCCTCCGCGTGACGAACCTGACGCGCGAGTACCCGACGCGCGCGGAGCCGTTGCACATCCTGCGCGGCATCTCTCTCTCGCTGGCGCGCGGCGACGCGCTCGCCGTTACGGGCCCGTCCGGGTCCGGCAAGAGCACGCTGCTGCACATCGTCGGCGCGCTCGACCGGCCAACCGCCGGCGAGGTGCTCATCAACGGCCGCAACCCGTTCACGCTGCCGGAGCCGGAGCTAGCGGCGTTTCGCAACCGTGAGATCGGCTTCGTGTTCCAGGAGCATTACCTGCTGCCGCAGTGTTCCGTGCTGGAGAACGTCCTCGTGCCCACCCTCGTCGCGCCCGGGGCCGGCGCGGTCGTCGTGGAGCGCGCGCGGATGCTGCTCGGCCGCGTCGGACTTGCGAACCGGCTCGACCACCGTCCGGCGGAGCTGTCCGGCGGCGAGCGCCAGCGCGTGGCCATCGCCCGTGCGTTGATCAACCGCCCAACACTGCTGCTGTGCGACGAACCGACCGGCAACCTCGACCGCGTCACCGCCCGCGCCGTGGCCGACGTGATCCTGGAGATGGGGCGCGCGGAGAATGCGACGCTGATCATCGTGACGCACAGCACCGATCTGGCCGCGAGCCTGCCGAAACAGGTGACACTCGTGGAAGGACGGCTGGAGGGAAAAAATGCGTAACTCGTAATTCGTAATTCGTGACTGGTAATTTGTGACTC
>CAZAAF010000308.1:0-6104 GCA_964482575.1 uncultured Verrucomicrobiota bacterium
CGCCGAGTTGTTGAAAGCCAGCAGCCCGACGCTTTCGGGGACCATTGCCCAGACTCTCGCCGATCCGCAGGCGGACCGGTTTTCGGACGACGACAATCAGTTCCTGAAGTTCCACGGCATTTACCAGCAGCGGGACCGCAACGTGCGCGGCGCGGACAAGAAGTTCATCCTGATGGTGCGCTGCCGCATCCCCGGTGGCGTCGTCACCCCGGCCCAGTACCTGGCCTGCGACGACCTGGCCACCCGCTACGCGAACAACACCCTGCGCGTCACGTCCCGGCAGGCGCTTCAATTCCACGGCGTGGTCAAGAGCGGGTTGCGGGCGATCGTCAAGGGGATCAACGACACGCTGCTGACCACGCTGGCGGCGTGCGGCGACAACAGCCGCAACGTCATGGCCCCGCCGGCGCCGGCCACGAACGGCCTGGCCAAGCAGGTCCATCAGCACGCCCGGGAGACGGCCGCCGCCCTCTCCACGCGCACCCCGGCCTATCACTCGATCTGGATCGAGGGCGTCCAGCTCAATCTCGAGGCGCCGGAGAACAAGAACTTTGAGGACCCGCTCTACGGCAAGACCTACCTGCCGCGGAAATTCAAGGTCGCCTTCGCCATCCCGCCGCTGAACGACGTGGATGTCCTGACGAACTGCTGCGGGTTCATCGCCCTCGCGGACGCCAACGGCGGGCTGCTCGGGTACAACCTCACGGCCGGCGGCGGCATGGGACAAAGCCACGGCAATGCGGCGACCTTCCCGCGCCTGGCCGACGTCATCGGATTCCTGCCCGCCGACAAGGTCGTGGAGGTTGCAAGGACCGTGATGACCATGCATCGCGATTTCAGCTCGCGCAGCGACCGCAAACATGCCCGCTTGAAATACGTGCTGGCCGACCGCGGCGTGGCGTGGTTCCGCGAGGAACTGGAGCGGCGGCTCGGTTTCAAGCTGGGCGAGGCGCGGCCGTTCACCTTTGAGAAGCAGGGCGACGCCTTCGGCTGGCACCGGCAGGCGGATGGAAAACTGTTCCTCGGCCTGTTCGTCGAAACCGGGCGCATCAAGGACCGGGACGGCTGGCGGATGAAAACAGCGCTGCGCCAGGTGGTGGAACAGTTCCAGCCGGAAGTCCGGCTGACCCCGGGGAACAACGTCCTTCTGGCCAACATCGATCCGGCGAAACAGGGAGCGATCACGGCATTGTTCGCCAGCCATGGCATCCGCATCGAGACCCAGGGCAGCGTCCTGCGCCGGGCCTCGATGGCGTGCGTCTCGCTGCCGACCTGCGGCCTCGGCCTGGCCGAGAGCGAGCGTTACCTGCCCGACCTCATCACGCGCATCGAGGCGCTGCTGGCCGAAACCGGCCTCGGCGACCAGGAGATCACCATCCGCATGACCGGCTGCCCGAACGGCTGCGCGCGGCCGTACCAGGCGGAGATCGGCTTCGTCGGCAAGGCGCCCGGCAAATACCAGATTTACCTCGGCGGCAACGAAGCCAGCACGCGCCTGAACCGTCTCTGGAAGGAGACCGTGAAGGACGCCGACATCATCCCCGAACTGCGGCCGCTGTTTGCGCGGTACGCGAAGGAACGCCAGGGCGCCGAGCGTTTTGGCGACTGGGCGGCGCGCGTCCTGTGGAACGAACAACCGGCCGCCCTCTGAACCAACATGACCCCCGAACAAATCGCCCGGGCCAACGCCGAACTGCACGATCGCCCGCCGCTCGACATCGTCCGTTGGGCGATTGCGCAATCCAACGGCCGCGCCATCGTCTCCACCAACTTCCGCCCCTACGAGGCGGTCGTCCTGCACCTGGCCACGCAGGTCCAGCCGGACATCCCGGTGCTCTGGGTGGACCACGGGTACAACCGGCCGGCGACGTACAAGCACGCGGAGCAGCTTCGCGCGTTGCTCAAGCTGAACCTCAAGAGCTACATCCCGCTCATCACGCGGAAGCATCGCGACGCGATTTACGGCCCGGTTCCCTCCAGCGACGACGAGGAGGGGCTGAAGAAATTCAGCGCGATGATGAAGCTGGAACCGTTCCAGCGCGGCATGAAGGAGCTGGCGCCGACGGTCTGGATCACCGCGTTGCGCCGGACGCAAAACGCGGTCCGCGCCGGCCTGGATATCGTGATGGCCGACCCGAACTTTGGCGCGCTGAAGGTGAGCCCGGTGTTTTATCTCACCGACCCGGACATGGAGGCGTATCTGCAGGCGCACCAGTTGCCGAACGAATGGGACTATTTCGATCCGGCCAAGGCGGACGAGAAACGCGAGTGCGGCCTGCACACGGCCTGGGGCGGACAAGTGTTGAAGAGCTGAGCGGAGTGTTCCTTTTTCATGAACAGCTATCATCTCGACCATCTTCAGTATCTCGAAACCGATGCCATCCACGTGATGCGCGAGGTGGCGGCGGAGTTTGAGCGGCCTGCGATCCTGTTTTCCGGCGGCAAGGACTCCATCTGCCTGCTGCGGCTGGCGGAAAAGGCGTTCCGCCCGTCTGAGATCCCGATGCCGTTGCTGAACATCTAGACCGGCCACGAGTTTCCCTAACTCATCGAGGTCCGCAACCGGCGCGCGCAGGAGCTGGGCGCGAAACTGATCGTGCGCACCGTGGAGGACGTGCTGGCGCGCGGCCTGGCCACGGCGTCGCCCGGCGAGGTGAGCCGCAACCGGCTCCAGATTCCGGCGCTGCTCGGGGCGATCGAGGAATTCCGGTTCGACGCCTGCATCGGCGGCGCGCGGCGCGACGAGGAAAAGGCCCGCGCCAAGGAGCGGTTCTTCAGCTTCCGCGACAGCTTCGGCCAGTGGGACCCGAAGAACCAGCGGCCGGAAATGTGGAACCTCTACAACGCGCGGCTCAACCCCGGCGAAAACATGCGCGTCTTCCCCCTCTCCAACTGGACCGAAATGGATGTGTGGGAATACGTCCGCCGGGAAAAGCTGGAGGTGCCCTCGATCTATTTCAGCCACGAGCGCGAATGCTTCCGCCGGGGCGGCCAATGGCTGCCCATTCCGCCGCCGCACGCCGACGCTGGCCGTCCCGATCCCTACGACGGCGCGCGCCCGAAGCTGAACGAGAAACACGCGACGCTCGTCGTCCGCGTCCGCACCATCGCCGACATGATCAGCACCGGCATGATCGAATCCCGCGCTGACAGCGTGGACGACATCGTGGCCGAGATCGCCGCCGCGCGCGTCACCGAGCGCGGCACCCGCGCCGACGACAAGGCGAGCGAGGCGGCGATGGAGGATCGCAAAAAAGCAGGGTATTTCTGATTTCCAACTTCCATCTCCCAACTCCCAACTCCCATCTCCCATTTTTCCTCCCATGTCTGTTCCAGCACATCATCCCGTTGACATCCTTCGCTTCAACACCTGCGGTTCCGTTGACGACGGCAAGTCCACGCTCATCGGCCGGCTCCTCTACGATTCCAAAAACCTGATGGAGGACCAGATCGAGGCGCTGGAACGGTCCGCCGACATCACCGGCGGCGGACAGATCAACCTCGCCAACCTCACCGACGGCCTCCGCGCCGAGCGCGAGCAGGGCATCACGATCGACGTGGCCTACCGCTACTTCGCCACGCCGAAACGGAAGTTCATCGTCGCCGACACGCCGGGCCACGTCCAATACACCCGCAACATGGTCACCGGTGCCTCCACCGCGAACCTCTCCGTCGTCCTCGTGGACGCGCGGCAGGGCGTCATCGAGCAAAGCCGCCGCCACACCTGCATCGCGTCGTTGCTGCGCATCCCGCATCTCGTCATCGCCGTGAACAAGATGGACCTCGTGGATTGGAGCGAGGAACGGTTCATCGAAATCCGCGACCAGTTCGAGGAGTTCCTGCCGCGGCTCGACATGAAGGATGTGAAGTTCATCCCGCTCAGCGCGCTCACCGGCGACAATGTCGTCGAGCCCTCGGTCCACACGCCGTGGTTCACCGGCCCGACCCTGCTCGGCCATCTCGAGAGCATCCACATCGGCAGCGACTGGAATCTCAACGGGTTCCGCCTGCCCGTCCAGCGGGTGAACCGCCCGAACAACCCGACCGACCCGCGCCTGCATGATTTCCGCGGTTTCAGCGGCCAGATCGCCGGTGGCATCGTCAAGGTCGGCCAGAAGGTCATGGCGCTGCCCAGCGGCCTCGTCAGCCGCGTGAAGGAAATCTGGACCTACGACGGCCCGCAGCAGGAGGCGTTCTGCCCGCAGTCCATCACGCTCGTGCTCGAGGACGACATCGACATCAGCCGCGGCGACATGCTCATCGGCCCGGACAACCTCCCCGGCGCGAGCACCGAGCTGCACGCGAAGGTTTGCTGGATGCACCCGCGCCCGCTCCAACGCGGCCGGAAGTACTTCCTCAAACACACCACGCAGACCGTCCAGGCCGTCGTCACGGAAATCGAGGACCGCATCAACGTCTCCACCTTCGAGCCGGAGCCGGACGCACCCGAGCTGGCGCTCAATGACATCGGCGAGATCCGTCTCAAGACCGCCAAGCCGGTCATCTTCGACGGCTACGCGATCAACCGCCTGACCGGCTCGTTCATCCTGATTGAGCAAGGCACCAACGCCACCGTCGCCGCCGGCATGCTTTTCCCGCCGCAGGAACCCGTGCGGCCCGAATACACGGACTTCTCGATTTAAAGCAGCCGCGTCCGTAGCGGGGCTGATGGTGGTCCTGCCGCTGCGGTTTTTCATCCCAACTCATCTTTTGTGGCGCACACGGTTTCGCCCTGCCCGGTCCTTGCGGAGCGAAGCACCTGCCGAAAATGCAAAACCCGGACCGGCTGTATCCCCGATGGAGAACATCGCCGCGTGACAAAGCCTGCCCCAAGAACCTCGAACCTTCCGCTGTAGCCTGCCATTGCATTTCCCCCGTTACATCGCCAGAATGGCTGCGCCTTGTGAAGCATGAGCATGAGTGACGCGAAAACGAGTTCATCCCAGTCGTCGCACGGGTTCTGGAGCCTGATCGTCACGCAGTTCCAGGGGGCGTTCAGCGACAATGCGCTCAAGAACCTCGTCATCCTGCTGATGATCGTCGGCGTGCAACGCTCCCAGACGGAGCGTTATGTGATCGGCGAAATGGTGGGCGCGATTTTTTCACTCCCCTTCATCCTGTTTTCCATGACGGGCGGTTTTTTTGCCGACCGGTACAGCAAGCGGAGCGTGACGATGGGGGTGAAGGTCTTCGAGGTGCTGGTGATGACCGTGGCGCTGGTGGGACTGATGCTCAACAGCCTGCCCGTCCAGTTGACGGCGGTGTTCATGATGGGCACGCACAGCGCGGTGTTCGGCCCGTCGAAGTACGGCCTGCTGCCGGAGCTGCTGCCGGAGAAACGGCTGTCGTGGGGCAACGGCATCCTGGAACTGGGCACCTTCCTCGCCATCATCCTGGGCACCGTGGCGGGCGCGGCGATGGCCTCGCAACTGCGCGGCGGCCTCGGATGGGCGGGCGCCATTTTCATCGCGCTGGCCGTGGCCGGGCTGCTGACGAGCCTGGGCATCACCCGGGTGCCGGCCGCGGACCCGACGAAACGATTCCGGCTGAACTTCACCGGCGAACTCTGGTCGCAGATGCAGCGGATCCGCCAGGACCGGGTGCTGTTCCTGGCGGTGGTCGGCAATGTTTATTTCTGGTTCCTGGGCGCGCTGCTGCAACTCAACCTGTTTTTCTACGGCTCGGACGTCCTGAAGGCCACCGCGTTGGAGATCGGCATGATGAACGTGGCCCTGGCCATCGGCATCGGCATCGGCAGCTATGCGGCCGGGCATCTGTCGGGCAACAAGATCGAATACGGCCTCGTCCCGCTCGGGTCGCTGGGGATGACGGTCATGGCGGCCCTGCTCTCGCAGCACGGGCTGACACTCCACACGGTCGTGGCCGAACTGGCCGTGCTGGGATTCTTCGCGGGGTTCTTCGCCGTGCCCGTCAATGCGCTGATCCAGCACCGTCCCGACCAGGAGCGCAAAGGCGGCGTGATTGCGACCTCCAATCTGCTGTCGTTTGTGGGCGTGTTCCTGGCGTCGGGGGTTCACATGGCGGGGGTGCTGGTCGGAGGGTTGTCGCCCACCGCGGTGTTGATGGCCAGCGCGGTCGTGACC
>CAZAAF010000309.1:0-6082 GCA_964482575.1 uncultured Verrucomicrobiota bacterium
GCGAAGGATTATTTCATGAGTCAGGTTTTTCTGGGTGTGGAGGATACGCTGGATCACATGTTGTGGGCGGGTGAAAAGGCCCTTTGTTCCGGGGAATTGCCGAACAAGACCGAGATCCGCCGGGAGATCGAGGCGACGATGCTGGAGAAGCCGAACGGCGAGAAGTTTTTTTTGGGCGGTTTTTACATCGAGGCCCGGTTGCGGGACGGCCGACTGGCCCGTTCCACGGTGGCCCAGCAGGTTTATGCGACATGCGCCGACTGGGATGTGTGGCGCTCACCGATCCTGCGCCATGTAACGGCGGGCGGCCCGATTCAGGTCGAGGAACTGGCGTTTTGAGGGAAGCCGGTAGTCGGTAATTGGTGATTCGCAGTTGGATGTGGGCAACTCGATTCGTTCCGGTTTCCAATCACCAATGACCAATCACCTGTCACTCGTCACTCCGCTCCTTCTCCAAACGCTTCCGTCTCGAAACAATACAGCGTGCAGTTGCTGCGCCAGGCATCGCGCGGCAGCCCGGCCTTGAGGCAGAGATGGACGAGGGTTTCCTCCGGCGTCCAACGCTGCTCGACCATTACCTCCGGCAGGAACAGCGCGCGGCGGCCATTCTTTTCCAGGATGATCCCATGTTTGCCGTGCACGAATTCCGCGATGCCATGGATGCGAAACGGAGGTTTCAGGACGTTGATCTCGATGTGGATGCGCGGCAATTCCTCCGCCCCGACCGGGACGAAGCGCGGGTCGCCCGTGGCGGCGCTGATGGCATTGTGTGCCACGTTCAGCGCCAGCGGCTCGTCCGCCTCGATGCTGCCGATGCACCCGCGCAACTGGCCGCCCTCGGTGAGCGTGACAAAGGCGGCGCCGTTCTCCACCAGTCTCGGCGGCAGCCGCCGGGTGTCCACCTCCGGTTTGCGGACGCGTTTGACGATGGCTTGTTCCATGGCCTGGCGGGCCAGTCGGAGCAAGGCGCTCTTTTCGGCGGCGCTGAAGGGTTCGCTCCCGGCCGCATCGGGGGCAGGCCCGCCGTTTCCGCCCAACGCGATGGCGGCGTAGCTCACGGAATGCTCGTAGTCGTTCTCGATGTCACCGGAGAGCGCATACGCCGCCAGCACGGTGGACGGCACCGAACACCGCCGGGCGAGCCGCAGCAGCACGCTGATGGGCACGCGGCCGCAGATGGTGTTCCGCGTGCGATCCATGTAGTCGTCGAAGCCCGCCGCATCCAGCGCCAGAATCCGGTCAATACCCTCGCGGTCCAGTTGTGCGATGCTCTCGCGATCGGTCCTGCCGAACGGCTCGAAGTCGAAATGCTGTCCGTAATGGCAGAAATCGCTGCTGGCCACGATCAGGGTGTGTTCGTCCCACAACGGCAGCAACGCCCCGGCCAGCGTGTCGCGCTCGGCAGCCGACAGTTCACCCACGACCATCGGCACGAGACTGAAGGAGCCGAGGATTTTCTGGAGGAACGGCAACTGCACCTCGAGCGAGTGCTCGCGCACATGGGCGTCCGGCTGGTCCGTCACCAGGGGGCAACGGCAGAGGCCGGCGGCGGCCTCCGTATCCACCGGCACGTCGCCCAGCGGCGTTCGGAAGGCGCTGAAATTGCCGAGGCTCGCGCCGTGCAGCAGGGTGAAGTGGCCCGGCGCCATGATCACCACGCGCGTCACCTGGCCGGGCTGGAGACGCTTGTAGTTGGCCGCGGCGACAGCCCCGCTGTAGGCGTAGCCGGCGTGGGGACAGATCATCGCGCGCACCGGGCCGGGCAACGCGGGAGAATCGGGCGCGGCGGCAAGAAGGCGCTCGATCATGGATGCGAGCGCCTTCTTGTCTCCGGGATAAAACTGTCCTGCGACGGACGGCTCGCGCGCGCCGGAGAAACGGCTTTCGCTGCCAGACGACTTATGGTTGAACAACTTCACGGCCTGGTCCCTCGACGACACCGCGACCAGATCACCCGCCGCGCCGACTTGCTGGATAAACAGCGCCGGTTACTTGGCGGGCGTGCCCTGCGTTTGGACGCGGTCCACGGCGGCCTTGAACTTCTCAGCGGCTTCCGTGACACCCGCGCGCGCGGCGGAAAGCTTGCCAAACGTCTTGCTGACATCCAGCGCCAGCGGCGTTTGTTTGGTCAGATAGGCGGCAACCACGGTGCCGGTTTGCGCATCGCTCAGTTCGCCCGCCAGGGTGACAGAACCCATGAAGGATCCCTGCATGCCGGCACCGCTCTTGAGCAGGTTGATGCCGACGCCCGCCGGCGCCAGGTGCGACACCACGGCCAGCGAGGTGGTGGTCAGTTCCACGTCCACCAGGGTCAGCTTGATGCGCAACACCCCGGGGCCGGGCTGGTTCACCACCGGATAGGACTTGCTCAGGGCGCGGGTCATTTCCGACGTGACGAATTGCGCCAGTTCCTGCTTCTCCTGTTCGGTGACCTTGTTCTTGTGCCAGCTCGCATCGGTGCCCTTGTAGATGTCGGTCGGCTCGACGATGAACTTCGTATACTGGGAGAGTTTGACGCCTTCCTTGATATAAATCAGGCTGTGGGGAAAGCGGGTATCGCGCTGCAACTTGTCTGATTCAGGCACCTCGGCATACTTGCCGGACTTGGGGGTGGTCGATGAGCAGCCGGCCACCAAAAGGCCGAGCACCAAGGCGGACACTGCATGGATCGTTGCTGTCTTCATTTTGGGTCTCCTCATTGTTTGCAGAAGTGACGAATCAATTTCATCACGCACGTTCGCCCCTTTATGGCGCCTTGGGGGAACCCTGTCTAATGTAACCGACCAAACCCTTGGTAATCTCCGCGCCAAGACTTTTGACATCTTTCTCCGTGCCATGCCGTTTGTCCATGACAAATTTCGCGGCCATGACGTAGGGGTTCATCATAATGAGACCGCCGGGCATTTTCTTGGCGCGACTGCCGGAACCCATGACCACGATGGGGACGCTGGGGTCCCGGCTGAGATCGGACACCACCACGTCGGCCGTGGCCTTGCCCGAGCCGGCACCGAAACCCACGGTCGCCTGGACGGCCGCCTGGCCCTCCTTCACTTCCTCGAACCACCCGGAGACCAGCCAGCCTTCGCGCGGCAGCGGCGGGTTGTTCCCGGCGAACTGGATACGGCCCTCCGACTGGCCGGGATAATACTCCGCCCGGATTTCCGGGAGGTATTCGGCACGGAACCCCGCCTTCTTCAGATCCTGCACGATGGACGTCGAGAGGAGGTGGGACAACGACGTGGCTTTGTTGGCCGGGTCCTGGTTGCGCCGTCCGCCGAGCAGGTGGGGACGGTCGCCGCCGCCGAGCAGTCCCTTGTGCTCGATCTGGGAGGCATCCAGATGGAAATCCGTCACGAAGATGATGGACGGCGGTGTGGGGGCGGCGGGTTGGGCCTTGACGACCTGTTCGGAAGTCGCAGGCTGTTGTCCCATCACCCCGCCTGGCAGGCAGGCGAGGGCGAGAGCGGCGGCGGAGCATATCCAGTGACGAAGCGGGATGTTCATGGGTTCCTCGGGGGTGCAGGTTGGGGCTGCGGGTTCGAATTGGGTTTGGTTTCTTCCGGACGGGCGGATGGCATCTGTTGCTGCCAGCCGCCACCGAGAGCTTTGTAAAGCTGGACGATGGCGAGCAATTGGTTGAGTTCCGTCTGCGCGAGCGCGTTCTCGGCGGGGAACAGTTCGTTTTGAACGTCCAGCACCTCGAAGTAGCTCGCCTTGCCGGCCACATAGCGCTTCATCGCCACGCTCACGGCTTCCTGATACGCGCGCACGGATCGTGCCTGTTGCAGGCGGACGCTTTCAAGTTTTTCCCGCGAGATGAGGGCGTTGGCCACGTCGTTCAGGGCGCTGAGCGCCGTTTGCTGGTAGCTGAGCCGCGCCTCATCCCAGGCGGCCTTGGCCTGGCGGTATTGGGCAATCAGTTTGCCGCCCTGGAAGATCGGCCCGGTGGCATTGGCGGCGATGGCCCACGTGTTGGCGGCGCCGCCGCTGATCGCGATGGTCGAGAGATCGGGACTGATTTTTCCGGCGAGCGCCGTCAGGCCGAACCGGGGCAGGAACTCGGCGATGGCGACGCCGATCTGTGCGTTGGCGGCGCGGAGGTTTTGCTCGGCCTGCCGGATGTCGGGCCGGCGTTCGAGCAACGTGCTGGGCAGGCCGGCGGGCACGGCGGGCGGCATGATCTCTTCCAGCAGCTTCGCCGTGCGCGGGATCGGGCCGGGCGGGCGGCCGAGCAGGATGCAAATCTGGTTCTCCTTCTGGACGATCAGGCGTTCCGTGTCGGGAATGGCGGCGGCCGCCGTGGCCATGGACGCCTCGGCGCGCGTGGTGTCGAGTTTCGAGGCGGCGCCGCCTTCCAGCTTCCGGTTGAACAACTCGTAGCTTTCGCCGAATGATTTCGTCGTGCGCTTGGCGATGTCCAGCGCGAGGTCCAGTTCGAGCAACTCGAAGTACGCCTGGGCCACGTTGCTGACGAGGGAGAGGATGACGCCATTGCGGGCTTCCTCCGTGGCCACATACTGCGCGCGGGCCGCCTCATCCATGCGCCGGATGCGCCCCCAGAGATCGATTTCCCACGTCGCGTTGATCGCGCCGATCGCGGTGTTGTACACCGTGGGGTTTGACGTGTTGGACACCGGGTTCCCGTTCACCTGGTTTTTGCCGTGGCCGCCCCCGCCCTGGTAGCTCGCCTGCGGGAAGAATTGGGAGTGGACCTGCACCTCCGCCTGGCGGGATTGTTCGATGCGGGTGATGGCGATGCGCGCGTCGTAGTTGTTCACCAACGCAGTCTGGATGAGTTGATGGAGCGCCTTGTCCTTGTAGATGTCCCACCACGCCACGTCGGCGAGGGAGTTCGTCGTGGCCAGGCCCGTGGCGCTGCGGAAGTTGTCGGGCGATTCCATCGCCGGGCGTTTGTAGTCCGGGCCGATCGCGCAACCGTTGAGGAACATCACGGTCGCACACGCCACCGCGGCCACCACCGGCCCGCCGGTCGTTACCAAAACTTTTCTGATCATAGTCCCGTTTGTTGTATTATGTCCGGTCCGCCTGACCTCCGGGCGCCAGCTTGGCTGCTTCTGGAGCGACGGTATGCTTCTTTCCGCCCCATTTTTCAACCACGTAAAACGTCACTGGAATCAAGAAAATGGCGATGCCCGTTGCGGCCAGCATGCCGCCGATGACTACCGTGCCCATCACCTGCCGGGCGAGGGCGCCCGAGCCCGAGGCCATCGCCAGCGGCAGACAGCCCAGGATGAAGGCAAACGAGGTCATCAGGATCGGCCGCAGCCGCAGCCGCGCGCCGGCCAGCGCGGCGTCCGTGACGTTCTTGCCGGCTTCGTATTCCATCTTGGCGAATTCGACGATGAGGATGGCGTTCTTGGCGGCCAGGCCGATGAGCATGACCAGCCCGATCTGGGCGTAGATGTTGTTCTCCATTTGCCGCACCATCAGCGCGGCAAACGCCCCGAACACGGCGATGGGCGTGCCGAGCAACACGCTGAACGGCAGCGACCAGCTTTCATACTGGGCGGCGAGAATGAGGAACACGAACAACAGCGACAGGCTGAAGATGGCCACCGGCGAGATGCCCTGCTGCGCCTTCTTTTCCTGGAAGGACATCGCCAGATAATCATAGCCCATCTCGCGTGGCATGGTCTTGTCGAAAATCTCCTCCAGCGCCTTCATGGCCTGCGCGGAACTGTACCCCGCCTTGGCGGTGACGTTCAGTTGTGCGCACCGGTAGAGATTGTAGCGCATCGTGAACTCCGGACCGGGCCGCGATTCCAGGTCCGTCAGCGCGGAGAGCGGCACCATCTGGTTGCTGTTGTTGCGGACGTAGAACTGGCCGACCTTGTCCGCCTGGATGCGATAATCGCCTTCCGCCTGCACATACACCTGCCACTGGCGGCCGAACCGGTTGAAGTAGTTCACAAACGTGCCGCCCATGAAGCATTGCAGGGTCTGGTACACATCGCTGAGATTCACGCCCTGCCGGAGGACCTTGTCACGGTCCACCTTCACATACTGCTGCGGCACGCTGGGCAGGAAGGTGGTCAGGACATTGCCCAGTTCCGGCCGCTTG
>CAZAAF010000310.1:0-6065 GCA_964482575.1 uncultured Verrucomicrobiota bacterium
CCAGGTGCGCGCCGGGATGGGCGACAACGAACGGCAGGCCGAGCGCGTCAGCGCGCTGAATCTCGTCCACCATGCTGTCGAGGCTCATGCGCAACGTCGTGGCGTTGGTCGCGCCGAGGTTGATCAGGTAGCTGTCGTGCGCGAAGACCGGGCCGATGCCGGTCTCGGCGCGGCGCTTCTTGAACGCGGCGATCTCTTCCGCCGTGAGCGGGCGGGAGCGCCACTGCATGTTGCCGCGGGTGAAAATCTGGATCGTGTCGCAGCCGGTGCCAAGGCCGCGTTCAAGGGCCTTGTCCGCGCCACCGGCGATGGACATGTGAGCGCCGAGTTTCATGGAGAGTGAGGAGTGATCGGGGATTGGGAACGGGTGATTAGTGATTGGTAATTGGGCAACTGGTCATTGGCGATTCGTGACGGGTAACTCGTAACGCAAGACTTGGATTTTGCAAATGGCAAGTCGTGACCGGTCACCGGCCACACCCATTACCAATCACCAACGACTGCTTGCCCATCCTCAGCCCGGGATTCCACCGAGCAACTTGCCGAGGATGTTGTCCTGCGGATAGGAGTGGCCGAGATGCTGGCGGTAGCCCTCGGCGTAAGGGACGCCGCACAACTTGCCGCTCACACCGTTCCAGTGCCGCACGTTGTTGAGGTATTCGTCCACGCCATGGTGCTTCAGCAGCCAGTTGCGCTGGCTGGCGTGGCACTTGAGCATCCGCTCCTTCATCTTCACCTCGCGGGTGACGTCCACGTAGAAGCCGGCCTTCACGGGCCGGCCGTAGCGGTCCTTGCCCTCGACGGCGTCGGCGTAATAGAGATACGGCACGCCGTGGGTCGGCTTGGCCGGCGGCGTCACCAGCGTCTGGAAATTCGGCGCACCGGCGATGAACGTGGCCGTCTGCACCAGCTTGGCGCTGTGCTCGTGGTCGATCATGTAGCACTCGGGCGAGTTGGTGATGACCAAGAACGGGTTCACGCGCCGGACCAGTTCGACCGTGGCGCGGAGGGTCGGCTCGTCGTACATGATCAGGGCGTCGCGCGCGCCGACGCAATGGTGCGTGGCGCCGATCAGGGCCGCGGCGCGCCCGGCCTCGGCAAACCGGATGCGGGAAATCTCGTCGGCGCTGTACTCCACGGTGCCGCAGTCGCCCGCGGCGACGTGGGCCATGTGGATGCGATAGCCGCGGCGGGCCAGTTGGATCAGCGCGCCCGCGCACAGGAACTCGATGTCATCGGGATGGGCCAGGATGGCCAGAACGGTCTTGTTGTCTTTCATTGTCTCCTCTGGATTCAGTGCGATGAAGCGATGGGCCGCCGGCCTTCGCGCTCGGCGCGCTGGTGCGGCTCGATGTGAACCAGCACCTGGGTGACCTGCGGCACGGCCTGCATGACCTGTTTCTCGACCTCGTGACCGAGGCGATGGCTGGCCAGCACCGTCATGTCGTCATCCACTTCAAGATGGACGTCCACCAGAATATTCAGGCCCGATTTGCGGGCAAACACCTTCTCCACCTGGAGCACGCCGGGCTGGGCAGCCGTCCGGCGGATCAGGTCCAGCGTGTCGGCCGGCACCTGCGTGTCCATCAATTCCAGCGAGCTGCGGCGGAAGATCGAGATGCCCATCACGGCGATGATGATGGCCACGATGAAGGCGGCGATGGGGTCCAGCACGCGCCAGGACGGACCGCCGGCGATGGCGCCGCCGATGCCGAGGGCCGCCGCGAGGCTGGAGAACGCGTCACTGCGATGGTGCCATGCCTCGGCGATGAGACTGGAGCTGTTCAGCTTGCGGCCGACGTGGAGCTTGTACTGGAACATACCCTCCTTCACGGCAATCGAGAACAGCGCCAGCACCAGCGCGATGCCCGTCGGTCCCTCCAGCGTATCCGCGTGCCGGATGCGGTCCCACGCGCCCAGGCCGATGGCGATGGACACCACCATCAGCACGCTGGCGATCACGTTGGAGGCGATGTTCTCGATTTTCCCGTGACCGTACGGATGGTCGCTGTCGGCGGGTTTGGAGGCCTTGCGCAGGCTCCAGACCAAACCGGTGGACGTGAACACGTCGGTGAACGACTCGCACGCATCGGCCACCAACGCGGCCGAATGACCCCAGATGCCGCCGGCGAGTTTGACGGCGCTCAACATGAAATTCGCCGCCAACCCAACCTGCGCGGCGCGGGCGGCGCGGTGATAGGAATTCACCGGCTCGACGGACAGGTTCTTGGATGGAGCCATCACGGTTGTGGAACCTCCAGCACCCAGATTTCCGGCTGCACGGGCAGGCCGGCCTTACCAATGGCAAACGCCGCCGAGCCGAGCCGTTTCACATGGCCCTTGCCGCGCAGAAAGTCATCCACCGGCGCGATGGGCAGCTTGGGCGTGTACCGCGTATGATAGTGCATCGGCACGACCACGCGGGGTTTCAGTTGCGCCACCAGTGGGTCGAGCTTGGTGACGTCCAGTGTAAAATGCCCACCCACCGGCAGGAACAGCACATCCACGGGGCCGACGCTTTGAATCTGCTCGTCGGTCAGCAGGCAGCCAAGGTCGCCCACATGGCAGAAACGCACGCCATCGAGCGCGAAACTGTAAATCGTGTCCGGGCCGCGGCTGGCGCCACGGTTTTCGTCGTGGAACGCGGCCGTGCCGGTAACAGTGACGCCGGCGCGCTCGAACCGGCCGACGCCCTGCGGGCCGCGACAGACCAAAGGCGAACCGCCGATGATGCCGGTGTTGTTATGGTCGTTATGCTCGTGCGTCACCAGCAGGATGTCGGCGACGAGGCCCTTCGGGATGGGATACGCAAAATAGGTGTTGTCGAACGGGTCAATGACCACGCGCACACCGTTCGAGGAAGTCAGTTGGAAGAACGCCTGGCCAAACCACTGCACGCGGGCCTGGTCCGCGCCAGCGGCCCAACCGGGCCGGGCGCAGCCCATCAGCATCCACGCGGCTGCCTTGATGGCCGTCCTCCTTCTCATGGGGCGTAATCTACACAAAACGCGGCCAAAGGCGAGGGCGGATTTGCCCCGGGATGAAGCAAGCCGCTTGACTTTCGGGCGGCATTCGCCAATGAAAGCGGGACGCATGACCGGCTGGTTTCAAAACATCGAGCGACGTTCCAAACCGATGCTGGTGCTGACTGGCGCGGGGTTTCTGGTGCTGGTCGGCACGGTGGACTACCTCACCGGCTCGGAGCTGTTCTTCTCGGTCTTCTATCTGCTCGGCGTCGGCTGGGCCACGTGGTTTGTCGGGAGGAACTACGGCATCCTGATGTCGGTCTTGAGCGTGCTGGTCTGGCTGACGGGCGACGTGGCCTCGGGGGCGAAGTATCCCAATCCGTTCATCCCGGCCTGGAACGCGATGATTTTCCTGGTCTTCTACTTCATCGTGGTCTGGTTGTTGACCGGCCTGCGGTCACTGCAAAGAAACCTGGAGGAACGCGTGCAGCAACGGACGCTGGCCCTGCAACAGGAGATGGCCGAACGCGCGCGGCTGGAAAAGGAAATCGTGGAGATTGGCGAGCGGGAGCGCCGCCGCATCGGGCGCGATTTGCATGACAGCCTCTGCCAGCACCTGACGGGCACCGCCCTGGCCGGGCAGGTCCTGGGCGAGAAGCTGGCGGCCCGGTCCATGCCGGAAGCCACCGACGCCGGCAAGGTGGTGGAACTGGTCGAGGAAGGCATCACCCTTGCCCGTCAACTGGCGCGCGGCCTTCACCCGGTGGAGATGGACGCCGAAGGGTTGATGTCCGCATTCCAGGAACTGGCCGCCACCACAACGAACCTGTTCAAGGTGTCCTGTGAATTTGCGTGCCGGCCGCCGGTGCTGATTCACGACGCTGCGGCGGCGACGCACCTGTATTACATCGCGCAGGAGGCGGTCCGCAATGCCATCCGCCACGGCAAGGCCCGGCACGTCACCCTCCGTCTTGCGTCATCGCAAGACCGCATCACCCTGGCGGTGACCGACGACGGCGCGGGGCTGCCGGAGGATTTTTCCAAAAGCCAGGGATTGGGCATCCGCCTCATGGCGCATCGCGCCGCGATGATCGGCGGCACGTTCGACGTCCGTCCGGGCCCCAATGGCGGAACCGTGGCCACGTGTTCGTTCCCCGTCCCTGAAAACAAACGGCGTGAGGAGGCTCCTGTCGATGACCGCAACCTCTGAATCCAGGAAACCGAAACGAAAGGTGTTTCTCGTGGACGACCATCCGCTCGTGCGCGAATGGCTCACCAATCTCATCAACCAGCAGGCGGACCTCGTGGTCTGTGGTGAAGCCGAAAGCGCACCGCAGGCGATGGCCGCGATGGCCGCGGCAAAACCCGACGTGGCCGTGGTGGACTTGTCGCTGAAGGACTCCTCCGGCATCGAACTCATCAAGGACCTCAAGCAGTTCCATCCCGGCATCGCCGTGCTCGTCCTCTCCATGCACGACGAATCGCTCTACGCCGAACGGGCCCTGCGGGCCGGCGCCCGCGGTTACATCATGAAACGCGAGACGACCAAGAAAGTCGTCACCGCCATCCGCCAGGTGCTGGAAGGCAGGCTCTGCATCAGTGACTCCATTGCCGCCATGATAGCGGAAAAGTTTATCGGCGGAAAACCGGCCACCGGCGATTCGCCGTTTGCGCAGTTGAGCGACCGCGAACTGGAGGTCTTCCAGCTTCTGGGCCAGGGCCGCGAAACCAAGCAGATTGCGGACGACCTCCACATCAGCCTCAAGACGGTCCAGGCCTATTGCGACCGCATCAAGGAAAAGCTCGGCCTCACCAACGCCACCGAGCTGCGGCGCGAAGCCGTCCGCTGGGAAGAACAGCGTCACCGCGTGTAGGATGTCGTCCTACAATCGAATTAGACCGAACCTAATACAGGGTTTTCGACCGGTTGCGTATGGTTCACCGGTTGAAAAACATTCTGGCCATCCTTCTGTTGTTGCCGGTTTCCGCATGGGCTGAAACGCATGCGTTGACAGTGGCCGAGGCTCAACGCGCAGCGTTCGAGCACAATTGGGATCTGCTGGCGGCCGCCAGTGGTGTGGATGCGGCCACGGCCCAGCAGATCGTCTCCAGGGAATTCCCGAATCCAACGCTGTCACTGTCCACCACCTACATCAACGTGGACAACCACACGAGCGCCACGCCCGGCGGCAACGGCGTGTGGGATCGCAGCTACGACACCACGGTCGCCATCAACCAGCTCTTCGAGATCGGCGGCAAGCGCCGCCATCGCCAGACATCCGCCGCCGCCGCCTTTGACACGGCGCGGGCCCTGCTGCTGGACACCAAACGCACGCTCGACGCCGCCGTGGTCAAGGCGTACACCGCCGCCGCGCAAGCCGAGGAAAATGTCCGCATCCTTCTGCAATCCGCCGGCACCCTACGGCAGGAGGCGAAGATCGCCGACCTGCGACTCCACGCCGGCGATATTTCCAGTTCGGACAAGAACCGCATCGAAATCGCCGCCGAACAATTGGAGTTGAACGCACAGACGGCGAAGACCGCGGCGGCCCAGGCGTGTGTGGCGCTGGAAGTCCTGATCGGGGTGCCCCGGCCCAGGGGCGATGTGACGTTGAGCGACAGGCTGGAAACGCTTGGCGCGCCCGTGCCCGCGGCCGACATGAACACCAACGGCGATTCACGGCCGGACGTCGTGGCAGCGGAAGCGACAGTGCGGAAGGCCGAGGCAGACTTGCGGTTGCAGAAAGCCTTCCGCATTCCCGATCCGACGGTCCTGGCGCAATACGAACACCAGCCACCCGACACCCCGCAGACCGTGGGTTTCGGCGTCAGTTTTCCGCTGCCGGTCTGGAACCAGAATCGCGGCAACATCCTCGCGGCACAGGCGGCGCTCGATCAGGCGCGTATCGCCTACGACAAGGCGCGCGCGCAGGCCATGGCGGACATCGCCGTGGCGCAACTGGCGTACGACGACGCCGCCAAGCGATGGCGCCGTTATCGCGAAATCATCCGGCCCCGGTCGGAACAGATTCGCAAGACGATGGCGTTTGCCTACACCAAGGGAGGCGCGTCGCTGCTGGACCTGCTGTCGGCCGAGCG
>CAZAAF010000311.1:0-6021 GCA_964482575.1 uncultured Verrucomicrobiota bacterium
CGGCGCTCAAATTGGGCAGGGACGGCTTCAACTTCCGAAAGATCCACCGCGCCAGGATTTCGCTCGTCGGGTTCTCCAAACCCGGGATTTCGTTCAGGTAATAATGGTCAAGCTGCTCGTAAACCGGCCGGAACACCTTCGTGATGTCGCCGTAGTCCACCAGCCAGCCGCTCGCCGCGTCCACCTTGCCGGCGACGTGGATCTGAATCCGGAAACTATGGCCGTGCAACCGGCCGCACTTGTGGCCCGCCGGCGCCTTCGGCAGCGCGTGCGCCGCCTCGAACGTAAAATCTTTGATCAGTTCAACTTTCATGAATTAAATCGCCGACTCGCGGCCGGCTGCCATGGGTTAGTAATAGCGACGGCCGCTGCATTTCGCCAAGCGAACAATAGCGGTCCGCGCGCGTCCTCGCGATGATTTCCTTCGGCGCAAAACCCGCGAAGCCGACGGTGGAAAGCGGGGGAATCGCAAGATCCGGGTTTCGGGTTCCAGGCTTCGGGGGGTGGTGACCGGAGGTCGCAAGGTTTTCAATCGGCCGCACGAAAATGAACCGGTTCAGCGGCGAAGAGGCCCACCCGCCCTTTTCGTCGAGCACCACCGTCCAATGTGTCGAGCCCCGGCTGGACCAGACGCGGCTGCGAAATCTCCACTCGCTCCGCGCGCGCGCCACCGCCGCGGCATCGCCAAACGCCAGCGTGGCCCGCGGCCATCGCCGGTCAAATCGATTCATCTCCACCGCCAACGCCTCTGCGAAGGCCGCGACATCGCCGCGCACGTAGAAGCACTGCGGCGACATGCAGCCCTGCTGGTCCCACATCGAGGCATCGCGCGCCGCGGCGGCAGGCGCAGAACGTGAAGCGTGAAGCGTGGAACGTTGAGCGTGGGGCGTGGGGCGTGGGTAGTCCACCAGACCGATACTGGCGCGGTGACCAAAACCAAAGAATGTGCCGCCGTCATGGTGGCGGCGATTCCGGCGCAGGGTCCGCAGCGTTTCATCAGTGCCATACGCCACAACCACCTTTGCGGTTCGATACACTTCGCGGTCCGTGGTCAGCTCGACGCGCCCCGCCAGCCGGGCATCCAGCCGGGCCAGCGATTCCAGGAACAACGCCGGCATCGGGTCGCCCGTCCCCGGCTTGACGATGTTCCGCACGCCCGCCAACAGGCCCAGAATGATGCTGACAAGGCCGGGATTCGGCAGATTGCCGGAGAGAACGTGGCAGACCGTGGTTTGCAATCGGCGCGTTGTAATCCGTGGCGCTTCGCGCCGCGCCAACTCCTCAACATTCGCCGCAATGTCTTCGAACAGCTCGCGCAACCCCAATTCCACCATCGGCGGCGAGAACGCGGTGAGTTCGCGCTTCGCCCGCGCCATCCACGGGCTGCGCGGCGCGAGCCATCCACGGGCGGCGGCGGCGATTGTCGCCGCGTCACCCTGCGAGGCACTGGTTTTAGGAAGGCTCGCTTTCATCAGGACGTCAGGAGCGAACATCCCCGCACCTCCGCCTGCGGCGCGCGGCCCAGCAGTTCAAAACCATGGCCGCGCCGCACGCCCACATCCTCGGTCTGGACTGCCAGCACCGAACCGCGGTTGGCCAAGTCGAAAATGCAAACGAGCCCCTGCCCGCCTTCGCGCGCCTCGCGCCCGGTCTCCGGATCAATCACCCGGACACGCACCCAGGGCGGACCGGTGAAGATCGTGGAGCGTGGAGCGTGGAGCGTGGAGCGTTGGGTGGCGGGCGTGGAGCGGGTGTAAAATTGCGACGACAGCTCGCACATGCCGTACTCGCTGATGATGGCTGGGCGCGGCACCCCGAGCTTAGCGGAAATCTGTGCGTGCAGTTCCTCGTGCGGCACCTCCCGGGTGCGGCCTTTGTAACCGCCCGTCTCCATCACGCGCGAACCGGGCGGCAACGGCAGCGACCGGATCGCATCAAGCCAATGGACAAAGGCGATGGCGGTGCCCAAAAGCAGAATTTTGGATTTTGGATTTTGGATTTTGGATTGAACAAACAATTTCAACGCCCGGCCGTTCTCGGCCGCGGCGGCCCCGGCGAAGACGGAAGGCGGCGCGCCCAGGCGGCGGCGGACGGTTTCCATCATGTACACCAGCGACGAGTGCGGCGCCTCGGCCGGTGTCGGCATCAGGATCACCGGCGTAAAACCGGCATCCGGCCCTAGCGCGGACGACGGGAGTGACGGAAGGCCCATTGCGCCCTGGAACATCGGCCACAGCGATGCTTCATAAAGCGCCAGCGTGGCGGCGTTGTGAAAATGACGGCTGGGACGCTGTTCCGTCGTCCCGCTGCTGTGGAAAACGGCGGTGCGTGCCGCCGGCCGCAGGGTCGTCAGGTCGGCGTCCTTGAATGCGGTGGTCGGCGCAGCGGGAATCTGCGCCCAATGATCGACATCGCCGGGATGACGGCCGAGCGATTCGCAGTAGCGGCGATACGGCAGGTTCAGGGCGAACTGGTGGTTAAAAAGCGCCAGCGCGAGGGCATTGAACCCGGCATCAGTGGAAGGGCGATCAATCCCGCGGGCGATGAAGCCCCGAAGACGTGCATCCAGCTCCCCGGCGGGCGGAGCCTTCGGCACACAACGACACGTTTTCTTTCGCGCGGTTTTCATTCGCTGGTTCAGCCGCAAACAGCGGAGGCAACGCCTCACACGTCATTTCGTCAATACGGCAATTTCGTTGGCCGCGAAGTCTAGTTCCTTTTCGCTGATCGTCAAGGGCGGTGTGAGCGTCAGCACATTGCCCCGCTCGCCGCCCCCCAGCGCCAGAAGGCCCCGCCGCAACAGGCGTTGGACGACCCGCTGACAGGCGGCGGCGTCTGCCAGTTCGACACCTTTCATAAAACCGAGGCCGCGCCCGGGCAGGCGGTCCTGCAACCGGCGGACGCGTTCGTCAAGCTTCAGCCGTTTCATCTCGCCGAGCGCGGCCAGCGCCATGGTGCAGCCGAGCGGGTTGCCGAGATGCGTGCAGGTGTGAAGCGCCTCGCCGGGGCTCTCGGGCCAGGCATCCATCACGTCGGCGCGGCCCACGCAGGCGGCGATGGGAAAGCCGTTGCTCATGGCCTTGCCGACGCACAGGAGATCCGGCACCACGCCCCAGTGCTCGACGGCAAACCAGCGCCCCGTGCGGCAGAAACCGGTGAACACCTCGTCGGCGATAAGCAGCGCACCGTGCCGGTCACAGATACGCCGCAACCACGGCAGGAAATCCGGCGGCGGCAACACCACACCGCCCCGGCCCAGGATGGGCTCAACGATGACCGCCCCGATGCCGCGTTCGCTGTCCTCAAAGGCGGTGCGCACGGCCGACTCGGTCGGCACGACGTGCGTGACGAAACCGGGCAGTTGCGGATGGAACGGCGCGCGGAAATAATTCCACGCCGTGGCATCGAGCGCGCCGTAGGTCAGGCCGTGATAGGCGCCAACGAAGGCAATAACGCCGGGCTTGCCCGTGGCCAGCAGCGCGGTCTTCAACGCCGCCTCGACCACCTCCGAGCCGGAGTTGGCGAAAAGGACCCTGGCGGAGCGGCGGTTCCCGGGGGAGCGCGGCCATCGCTCGAACGTCAGCGCCGACAAGGCATCCGCCAGCCGCGCTTTCAGTTCATTCGGATGCACGTCGCCCATCGCGTGCGCGAGCCGGCCGGCCTGGCGGCGAAGGGCGGCCGTGACGCGCGGGTTGCCGTGCCCCACGCTGGTCACGCCGAATGCGGCGGTCAGGTCCAGATACCGGTTGCCGTCGGCGTCCCAGACATTGCAATCGCGGGCGCGCTCCCAAAACACCGGCCAACCGTCGCTGACAAAGGTCGTGTTGCGGCACTCGTGACGGCGAAGCTGCCGCGCCAGCGCGCGCGAGCGTGGACCGGGAACGCGGGTTTGAAGAAAAGGGAGCATGGTCAGTGATCAGTGGTCAGTTTTCAGTGTTCAGTCAGAAATCAGTAGTAGTGTCAGTCATCGGCAAATCAGCAAGTGCAAAGTAGGACAGGTCTCTTGTCTGTCCAAATCATAATACAGCGATGAGCGTCCCGCCTGTCCAACTTTTCGCAGCATCGCCGGCACCGCCGAACTCTCTGTACGACCGACCACCTACGTTCCCGGGCGGGAATTGCCAGAGCAAAGACAGACCGCTTCTGCCTACTGATCACTGATTACTGCCTTCTGCCTTTTGCTTTTTGCCACCGTCCTCCACTCACACGCCTCTCGCCGCGGGGTCCCAGATGTACTTGTGCATCTGGAGCTGGAACCGGACCGGGAGCTTGTCGGCCAGCACCCGCTCGACCAGTTGCTGCATCGTGATCGGATGCTGCCCCGGCGGCGCCGGCTTGAGCGAGGGGTCGCGCTGTTTGGGCTCCAGCGGATGCGCCCACGAGAACAGGACGGGGCACCGGTCCGCCAGCCGCCATTGTTCGAGCTGCCGCCGGGCCCAGTCGTAATCCTCGCGTGTGGCGATGACGACTTTGACCTCGTCGGTGGCGCGCAACAACGGGATGTTCTCCCAGCGGTTCTGGTCGCACTCGCCGCTGCTGGGACCTTTCAAGTCCATGATGCGGATGACGCGCGCATCCACGGGGTCGATGTCGAGCGAGCCGCTCGTTTCCAGCAGCACGGTATGGCCTCGGTCGGCCAGTTGTTCCATGAGCCGCAGCGAGTTGGAACGCATCAACGGTTCGCCGCCAGTCAGCTCGACCAGGGGGCAGTCGAACGACGCGACGCGGTCCACAATTTCGTCGAGCGTCAGCCGCGTGCCCTGGGTGAAGGCGTAGGCGGAATCGCACCAAGAGCAGCGTAAGTTGCAGCCGGTGAGCCGCACGAAGACGCACGGCAGTCCGGCGCGGGTACTCTCGCCCTGGATGCTCTTGAAGATTTCGTTGACGACCAGCGTTTCAGCCACGGCGCGACGGTACCAGAGCCGCCCGGCATCGTCAAACGGCGGGGGGCGCTTGTCTCCGGCCACCAGACGGCCTAACTTTCAGCGGAAACAATGGGTCTTTGACCGAGGTAAGGAGTGGTTATGACGCTGGAACTTTCAGACAAGGAATGCGACCTGCTGACGCAATTGCTGTCGGTTCACGCCAGGGAAATGCTCATCGAATCCAGGCATACGAGCACGCGCGAATTCAGGGACAAGGTGAGGACCGCACAGGCCACGGTCGAGGCGTTGCTTGAAAAACTGAACATGTCAAAAATGGCGGCGTAAGCCGCACATGTCCGGGCTAACGGCGCGAACGGCCGTAGCCAAGCAACCGCATCGCATTCACAATCACAACGAGGCTGCTGATCTGGTGGGCGATGGCGCCCCCGATGAGGGTGACCACGCCGTGCATCGCCGAGCTGATCATGGCGACGTTGAACACCAGCGCGAACAGCAGTCCCTGCCGGATGATCCGCAGCGTGTGCCGGCTCAGGCCCACGGCGAACGCCACCTTGCCGAGGTCATCCGCAATCAGGGCGATATTCGCCGCGTCGTGCGCGGCATCGGTGCCGCTGACGCCCATGGCCACGCCGACATCCGCCGTGGCGAGCGCGGGCGCGTCGTTGACGCCATCGCCGACCATCGCGACTGCGCCATGCACCGCGCGGAGCGACTCGATCCGTGCCGCCTTGCCCTCGGGCATGACGTTCGCCTCCACGTCGGCGATGCCGAGCCGCGTGGCGATGGAGCGGGCCACACGGGGATTGTCGCCCGTAAGCATAACCACCTTTTCAATGCCGAGCCGCCGCAATTCGGCCACGGCGTCGCCTGCCTGGGCGCGCGGCTCATCGCTGACACAAATCGTCCCGCACACCGTGCCGTCGTGGGCCACCATCAGGGTCGTGTGGCCGTACGCCTCGTGTTCGTCGAGATGCGCGCCCTGCCCGGCATCGAGCCGCACATCGTGGCGCTCCAGCAGGGAGCGTTTGCCGACCAGAATCCGCTGGCCGTTGTGGCGCGCCGACACGCCCTCGCCGTGATGCGCCTCGAACGCCGCCGGGTCATAGACCGCCTGGGGCTGGACGAACTGCGCGCC
>CAZAAF010000312.1:0-6020 GCA_964482575.1 uncultured Verrucomicrobiota bacterium
ATCCTGCTCGACGGTCCACGCCAGGCGTAGCAACTCGAGGCGCTCAAAACACTGTTGCGCGACATGGGCCGGCTCAAGATTCCGATTCTTGGGTATTGCTTCAGCCTCGCCGGCGTGTGGGGACGCCGCGACCAGCCGGTGGCGCGCGGCGGAGCCTCCGTGCCGGTGTTCCAGGCAGAACATCCACTCCGGGACCAGCCGTTGCCGCGCGGCCAGCTCAACAACATCGTGTATGACACCGCCGCGCCGGCGGGCGTCCTTGCGTCCATCTCGAGCGAGGAACTCTGGCAGCGGCTGGAGTCCTTCCTGAAGGCGGTCGTGCCCGTGGCCGAGGCCGAGGGCGTGCGGCTCGCCGCCCATCCGGACGACCCGCCCGTGCCCATGCTTCGCCAGACGCCGCGCCTGCTGCACCGGCCGGAACATCTCGACCGGCTGCTGAAACTGGTCCCGAGCCCGGCCAACGCCCTCGAGCTATGTGCGGGCACCGTCCAGGAAATGCCCGGCGCCGACCTGTACGACGTGGTGGAGCGTTGCAGCCGGCAGCGGGCCGTGGCCTATCTGCACTGCCGCAACGTCATCGGCAAGGCGCCCCATTATCGCGAAGCGTTCATCGACGAGGGCGAGATCGACATCCCCCGCCTGCTGCGCATTCTGCATCGCAACGGGTTTGACGGCGTGGTCATTCCCGATCACGCGCCGCAAATGACCTGCGACGCCCCGTGGCACGCCGGCATGGCCCACGCGCTCGGCTACCTGCGGGCCGTCATCAACACCCTCGATGGAACGCAACAAGAGCCGTTCAAGACAACAGTGGCATCATGAAACCGATTCATCCCCTGCTCCATCTCGCGCTGGCGGCTATCATCGGAGCCGCCGCCTGCCCCGCGCCAGCCGCGGAATCTCCCCAGCGATGGTCCATCGAGAAAGCGAACCAATGGCAGGCGGCTCAACCCTGGCTCGTGGGTTGCGATTACGTCCCGTCCACTGCCATCAACCAGATCGAGACGTGGCAGGCCGAATCCTTCGATCCCAGAACCATCGACCGCGAATTGGGCTGGGCGGAGGAGCTGGGATTCAACACCGTCCGCGTCTTCCTGCACGACCTCGTGTGGGAAGCCGACCCGGCGGCCTTCAAGAAACGGTTCTCGCAGTTCCTCGACATCTGCCAGAAGCATCACACCCGGGCGCTCGTCACCTTCTTCACCAACGGCTGCTACGGCTACATGGGCGACCCGCATCTGGGCAAGCAGCCCGATCCCACGCCCGGCGTCCACAATTCCGGCTGGGTCCAGAGCCCGGGCGCAGCCATCGTGAACGACCCGGCGCAATGGCCGCGCCTGGAGAAGTACATCAAGGACATGGTCGGGACGTTCGCGAAGGACGAGCGCATCGTGATGTGGTGCCTGTACAACGAGCCGGAAAACACAATGAAAGGTGCCCGGAGCCTGCCGTTGATGCGCAAGACCTTCGAGTGGGCACGGAGCACGAACCCGTCGCAGCCATTAACCGCCCCCATCTGGCACATCCCGAACAGCCAGTCCACCGCCCTGGACATCGTCTGCTTCCTCGGCGAAAACTGCGATGTGATGAGCTTCCATTGCTACGGCGGTCCGGATGAAATGAAGGCTTTCATCAAGATGATGAAATCGTTCGACCGGCCCCTGATCTGCACGGAGTACATGGCCCGGCCCAAGTCCACCTTCCAGTCCATCCTGCCCATCCTGAAAGCCGAATCGGTCGGCGCCATCAGTTTTGGGCTGGCCAGCGGCAAGATGAACACCCGCTTCCCCTGGAAGAACCCCGCCGGGTCCGCCGAACCGAAGGTCTGGCTCCACGACATCCTCCGAATCGACGGAACACCCTTCGACCCGCAGGAAACCGCGTTGATCAAACAACTCACCGGCCGCAGCCACTGAGATACGAGCCGGATGCTGCGAAAGTCCCGCCAGCGACGTGGACGCTAACCACGTCCACGCCAACGCTATTCTCATCTATTTACAGCCGGGCGGCGAGTGCCGATACTCCGCCAGCATCAGCGACACACGGAACATGAAACCCAAACCGGTTCTCTCAATGGCGGCAATCATCCTGGTGGCCATGCTGGCCCTGTCCGCCGTCAGCGCGCCCGCCCAGGACTCCCAACCGCTGGCGTTCGCGTACCGCTCGTTCTGGCCCGAGTTCGAGGCGATGAAGCAGTTCAAGGACGCGGGCGTGGACACGGTCTGCGTCTTCGCGGCCAACACCTACAACTCCCTCGGCCAGCCCTACTGCAAGTACCCGCCCGTCTGGCGCTGGTTCGACAAATACGATTTCGCGTCGCTCGACAAGCAGTACGACGACGTGCTCGCGGTCAATCCCAAGGCGACGTTCATCTGCATGATCGACCTGAACACGCCGATCTGGCTGCACCATCAACTCGCGATCCGCGCCCAGCCGGACACGGACAGTTTCACGATGCTCAGCAGCGCCTGCGCGAACCCCGAATCGCGCAAACAGACCGCCGCCTATCTCGAAGCCGTCCTCAAGCACATGGAGGCGCGTTACGGCGACCGCGTGAAGGCCTACCTGCTCGCCTGCGGCCAGACCGACGAGTGGATGGATTACAGCCAGACCATGACCAGCCGTCCCAAACGCGAAGGATGGAAGGTCTGGCTCAAGAACCACGGCCGCGCCGAGGTGCCCGTGCCTGCGCCGGAACGGTTCGAGCACGCGGCGTTCGAGGATTTGATTCATGACCCCGCCACCGAGCGCGACGTGGTGGATTATGTGCAGTTCTCCGGCGACATCATCGCCGACGCGGTGCTGGGGTTCGCGAAGAAGACCCGCGGGCTGGTGCCGAAGTCGCGGCAGATCGGCATGTTCTTCGGTTACATCCTGGAATTCGGCCGGACCCGGCTCGTCCAGGCCGGCCATCTGGAGTACGAGCGGCTCTTTGCGTCGCCGGACATTGATTTCTTCATCAGCCCCGGCACGTATCGCGACCGTCCGATGGGCGGCGGCAGTGGCTTCATGGTGTCCAACGGCACGCGCCGTCTCCACAAGAAGGGTTTCCTCCACGAGATCGACCATCGCACGCCCACCTACAACGTCCATCTCGACGAGTACGTCTCCATCGGCTGGATGGTGCCGTGGAAGGACCAGGCCGAGACCGACGCCGGCCTCAAGCGCGAGTTCGCCCTGGCCATCACCTCACAGACGTCGCTGTGGTGCTTCGATATGTGGGGCGGCGTCTTCAAGACGCCCGAGACGATGAAGGTCGTGGCGCAGAGCAAGGCGCTCTGGGACAAGTACGCCGCCCTGCCCCTCGCGCCGCGCGCGGAAGTGGCGCTGGTCGTGGATCCGGCGAGCATCCGCTACCTCAACGACCAGAATCCGCTGCTGACGGAGATGCACCAGGGGACGCGCAACAAGCTCAACCGGCTCGGTGCGCCCTTCGAGGTCTTTTCCTTCAACGACCTGGCCAGCGCCGACCTGGCCCAATACAAGCTGCTGGTGTTCCCGGCGCTCTTTGAAATCACGCCCGAAAAGATGGACGTGCTCCGGAAATGTGTCCTCAAGGACAATCGCACGGCGATCTTCCTCCACGCGCCCGGCATTTGCGACGGCCGGAGCCTCGATCCCGCGCGCGTCCAGGCCCTGACCGGTACGGCCTACAAGACGCCCGGCGTCAACGTCGTGGCGCGCGACCATTGGAAGGCGGTATATATCGCCGGCTACAAGGAACTGACACCGGCGGTGTTGAAAAAGACCGCGCGCGAGGCCGGCGTGACGATCTACTGTGAGGACGAGGTCCCCGTGTACGCCAACGAACGGCTCGTCACGGTCCACATGGCGCAGGGCGGCGAGAAGACCCTCACGCTGCCGGTGGACTGCAAACAGGTGCGCGAACTTTTCACCGGGCGGACGCTCCCGGTGACGGGCCGGCAGTTTCACTACACCTTTGCGACGCCCGACACGGCGATGTTTGAGTTGATTTGGTAACCTGGAGATTGACCCATGAACCTACGGACTGGATGGACACTGGCGATGACGGTTGCTCTGGCCACGGCGGCCACGGCGCAGATGATCGACACCTCGGAGACGCGGGTACAGACCACGCTCGACCCGAAGTTCAAACGGATCGGCACCCTCCAGCCGCGGAGCACCGGCGAGATTCACGGCCAGGCCTGGTCGATCGGCTGCGAAACGCTCGACCGCGATTTCACCAACTACGATTCCTACAAGGAGTATCTTGTCCCGCTCGGCATCAAGAAAATCCGCCTGCAGGGTGGCTGGGCCAAGACCGAACGCGACCGCGGCCAGTACGACTGGCGCTGGCTCGACCGCGTGATTGACGACGCGCACAGCCGCGGGCTGGAGATCATACTCCAGACCAACTACGGCAACCCGATCTATCCCGGCGACGGCAGCCGCCACCTGTCCGGCGGGTTCCCCACGTCCGAGGAGGCGCTTGCCGCGTGGGACAAGTGGGTGGAGGCGATGGCCCGGCGCTACAAGGACAAGGTGGCCGAATGGGAGATGTGGAACGAGCCGAACAACAACAAGGCGCACACGCCCGAGATCACTGCGGACTTCGACATCCGCACCGCGGAGACCATCCGGCGCGTGATCCCGAACGCACGCATTGCCGGTGGCGTGTTGAACTCGCCCTCGCCCGCCTACGCCGAGGGCTGGTTGAAACGCGTGACCGAGCGCCAGAAGCAATCGCTCTTCGCCACGTTCATCTATCACGGCTACACGCACAATCCCGACGCGAAGCACTACGAGGAAGTGGACAAGCTCAAGGCGGTGTTCCAGCAATACGCGCCGGCGATCAAGCTCTGGCAGGGCGAGGCCGGCACGCAGTCGGAGTTCTGCCTCGGCGGCGCGTTGTGCAAATACCCCTGGACCGAGCTGACGCAGGCAAAGTGGCAGACCCGCCGGATGCTGGGCGACCTCGGGCATGATGTCGATTCGCTGGTCTTCTCCATCGTGGACCTCGATTACAACCGCTGGGACGGCTACCGCCTCGGCGACATGGACCGTTATGGTCTGCTGAAGACCGACAAGCAATACCGCGTGCTCAAGGTCAAGATCGCCTACTACGCCGTGCAGAACGTCGCCGCCGTCTTCGACAACACGCTCGAACGGGTCGCGGATTATCCGTGCGAAGTCCAGTGCGGCAAGACGACGGCCTGCTACGCGTTCAAGAAGAAGACGGGCGGGCAGCCACTGCTGGTGTTCTGGGACAAGAGCGAGGTGCCCTCCAACCAGAACGGCACCGTGCCCGCGACCTTCACTCTCGCCAAGGGCGCCTTCACCGCGCCGGTCTGGGTGGATCTGATCACCGGCGGGATTCACGAGATTCCCGCGGCGAACATCGCGAAGGACGGCGACAAGCTGGTCCTCAAGGAGATTCCGGTCTATGACGCGCCCGCGGTCATCGCAGACAAGAGCCTGTTCCTGAAGTGAGCGCCGCCCCTTCGCCAGTGCGTTGGCGGAGATTCGTTTTCAAACCGGGACACGGCCCGGATGGCGGCAGGCTGGTCTTTGACGGCGTCGTTGTCTAGGATGGTTCAAACCCATCACAGACAACAGGCCGTCGATATCGCGAGGCACATGACACTTCATCGAAGACTTTTCGACCTTTGGACCTGCGGTACTCTTCTTGCATCGGCGCTGGCCGGGGCGGCCACGCCCGACACGCTGCCCCTGCCCTCCTTCAAGGCTCAGCCCACCGACCAGCCGCAGACGCTCGCGCAGGTAAAACCCGTCCATGGCGTGCCGACGCTTGTGCTCGACGGCAAACCGTACGGGCCGATGATCTACACGCGTTGCGCGGGCACGCTCGAACAGATCGGCCAGATCGCCGACCGCAATTTCCCACTGCACTTTGAAATGGTCGGCAGCGTCGGCTGGCCCGGCGAGCAGGAGGAGACTTTCCGACGGCTCGACCAGCAAATCAGCCGGTTCCTGGAGCGCGTGCCAAACGCCCGGATCATCCTCCGGCTCTATCTCTGCAACCCGCGCCACTTCGCCCG
>CAZAAF010000313.1:0-6017 GCA_964482575.1 uncultured Verrucomicrobiota bacterium
AAAGGTATTCTCCCGCACCGCCTGCCCGGCCTGCGCACGGAACCGTCCCTATTTCCGGTGCAGGAGGATGCGGTCGATTTCCCTGGCGTCGAAGGGCTGGTCCACTTCGCAATCCTCGTCATTGAACACCGGGACGTTGCGCAGGACACGGCCGCGCTTCAGGAAGATGTCCACGTGCTGCGAGCCCATGCCGGATTCGGGAAGCTGCGCCAGTCGGCTCTGCCAAAGTTTTCCAATGTTCACTTTCACGGTTTTGGTCCGGAATTATCTCCGGTCCGGATTTCGCGGGGCAAACTACCTGCGGGCAAGTCATTCACATCGATCTTCCTTTGACCATTACTGGCTGCCAGCTCGGAGAGTGCCCGCAAATACTCAGCCGCACCCCGGTCGTTCCCCGACTGTTGCCACAACTGCAATACGCGCTTCGCGCTCGACCGGCGGGCCGCGAGCGTGAATTTCGCCAACTGCCACGCAGTCTCCAACTCGCGAATCTGATTAATGGCCGAGTGGAAAAAGAAATGAGGCGAATGCTGCAGCCCCGGTGAAAACACCAGAACACGATGCCACTCGGCGCGTGTGCCCGCGATATCCTCGGGTGACAAAGCTTTCGTTAACGCAGAATCCTCGACTCGGCTCTTCACGGGAACAAACAAGAGGTAGCGGACATGGTGAACGCGGCCACTGCAAACATCTACCTCCTGTATCGTGCAGTTGATCAGCGACCAAGGAAAGAGTCCAAACGAAAAAGCGATTAGTGCAAGAACCGGTACGCCCACGATTATCAGCAGCAGGTTTCGGCCAACCGTCTTCATGCGTCCTTGATTCCTTGCGTGTTCCGCTTCGGGGTCATTCTCCGCCTCCAGCGCGAGTGTGTAAAGTTCGTTGTAAGCCCGTCGCGCAGATGACGGCTGCAGGGTTGAACCTTGCAGACAACTCCACATCCGCCAGCCCAACCGGGCCAAACTGTCCCACTTGATTTTCCTACAGCCCGCGGCAACGACAGCCGAGGGCTCTTCATGACGCGTTGACGCTGTCCATCGGGGTGTTTTCGGGCTGGAAACAGGCCTATGGACTGCGGGAGATGGAAAGAGCGTGTGCCGGGGCTTGACCGGCTGGCCCGTCGCCTCTAAAGTCGTGGTTTTGATTCAGAAAAAGTTGAAAGGATATTATGTCAGAAACAGGCGATACAGCCCTGCCGGTGCAGGTGACCATTGAAACCCTTGGCCCCTGCAAGCGGCTGTTGAAGATCGAACTGCCCACGGCCAGCGTGGATGCGGAATTCCAGCACATTACGACCGATTACACGCGTTATGCCCGCCTGCCCGGGTTCCGTCCCGGCAAGGCCCCGCGCGCCATCGTCGAGAAGCGATTTGCGTCGGAAATCGAGCAGGAAGTGCAGCGTTCTCTCATCCCGAAGGCCTACCGTCAGGCGCTCGACAAACAGAATCTGCGCCCGGTGGGTTATCCCGACATCAAGGACGTGCAATTCGGCCGCGGCAAGCCGCTGGCGTTCAGCGCCGAGCTGGAGACCGAGCCCGAGTTCCCCGTGCCCGACTACAAGGGCATCCCGGTGAAGCGCCAGAAGATCGAGGTGACCGATGCGGACGTGACCAAGGCCCTCGAGACCCTGGCCGAACAGCGCGCCGAGCTGATGGACGTCACCGGCCGCCCGCTTGCGATGGACGATTTTGCGGTGGTGAATTTCAACGCCGTCAGCGACGGCAAGCCCCTGGCGGAGATCGCGCCCGAGGCGAAGGCCGTGGCCGAGCGGCAGAACCTGTTGCTGTTGATGGGCGCGCAGTCGTTCGTGCCCGGCTTCTGCGAACAGCTCGTGGGCGCCGCCATCGGCGACAAGCGGCAGGTGCAGGTGGATTTCCCCGCGGACTTCCAGGTGCAGCCGCTCGCCGGCAAGAAGGCGACGTATTCCGTGGACGTGGTCGGCATCAAGGGCAAGAAGATGCCGCCGCTCAATGACGAATTCGCCGCCTCCTTCGGCAAGGAGCTGACGCTGGAGAAGCTCAAGGAGGCCGTGAAAGTCGATATCGCGCGCGAGCGCGAGCGCTCCACCAGCAACGACGAGAAGAACCAGATCGTGGAGTTCCTGCTGTCGCGGACGACGGTGGACCTGCCGCCCGCGATGCTCGCCGCCGAGACGCGGAACACCATCCAGAACCTCGTGCAGGAGAACACCGCCCGCGGCGTGACGCGCGAGACGCTGGTGGAGAAGAAGGACGAGATCTTCCAATTCGCCAGCAAGAGCGCCACGGACCGCCTCAAGGCGTCGTTCATCCTCGGCCGCATCGCCGGGCTGGAGAAGATCGCCGTGACGCCGAACGAGCTGGACCAGCGCGTGGCGTTCCTCGGCATCCGCCACAACATCCCCTACCCCAAGCTGCGGAAGCAGTTGGAGGAGCGCGGCGGCATTCATGACATCGAGGAGGAGATCCTCATCGGCAAGACCCTTGAGTTCCTGCTCTCGAATGCTAGTGTGACTCAGGCGTAGGCTACGATCATGAACGAATCCAACCAAATTCTCATCCCGGTGGTGGTCGAACAGACGGGGCGCGGCGAGCGCTCGTACGACATCTATTCGCGGCTGATGAAGGACCGGATCGTCTTCATCGGCACGGCCATCGACGACCATGTCGCGAACATCATCATCGCGCAGCTCCTGTTCCTCCAGATGGAGGACCCGAAGAAGCCGGTGCACGTCTATATCAACTCGCCCGGCGGAAGCGTGACTGCGGGGCTGGCGATCTACGACACGATGCAGTACATGACGACGCCGGTGAACACCTATTGCATCGGCCAGGCAGCCAGCATGGGCGCGGTCCTGCTGGCGGCCGGCACGAAGGGCCACCGCTTCTCCCTGCCCAATGCGCGGGTGATGATTCACCAGCCCTGGGGCGGCATGGAAGGCACGGCCACCGACATCAGCATCCACGCCAAGGAAATCCTCAAGACCAAGGACCGGCTGAACGAAATCCTGGCGCATCACACCGGCAAGCCGGTGGACATGGTGGCCAAGGACAGCGACCGCGATTTCTTCATGAGCGCCGAGGAAGCCAAGGCGTACGGTCTGGTGGACGAGGTGGTGAAATCCCAGCAGGAAATCGCCCCGGCCGACGCGGACAAGAAGTAAAGGACACCACCTTCCATGGCCAAGACCTCCGGCAACATGACGCTGTGCAGCTTCTGTGGCAAGGGCCACGGGGAAGTGAAGAAACTCATTGCCGGGCCCGGCGTCTTCATTTGCGACCAGTGCATCGTGGTCTGCAAGACCATCCTCGACAAGGAACTGGGCGCGGAAGCCAAGGCGGCCGAGCCGCCCGCCCCCATCCAACTGCCCAAGCCGGCCGAGATCAAACGCCAGCTCGACCAGTTTGTCGTCGGGCAGGACGAGACCAAGAAGTCGCTGGCTGTTGCCGTCCGCAACCACTACAAGCGCATCCTGCAGGAGCGCGAGGCGGCCGCCACGGCGGACGCCGGGGAGAAGCACCCGCGCCACCCACACCAGGACGTCGAAATCGAGAAGAGCAACATCCTGCTCATCGGCCCGACCGGGAGCGGCAAGACCTTGCTGGCCCGCACGCTGGCGCGGCTGCTGGACGTGCCGTTCGCCATCGCCGACGCCACCACACTGACCGAGGCGGGCTACGTCGGCGAGGACGTGGAGAACATCATCCTCCGCCTGCTCCAGAACGCCGATTACGACGTCAAACGCGCCGAGATGGGCATTGTCTATATCGACGAGATCGACAAGATTGCGCGCAAGACGGAGAACGTCTCCATCACCCGCGATGTCAGCGGCGAAGGCGTGCAACAGGCGCTGCTGAAAATCCTCGAGGGCACGATCTGCAACGTCCCGCCCCAGGGCGGACGCAAGCATCCGCACCAGGAATACATCCACGTCAACACGGAGCACATCCTCTTCATCTGCGGCGGCGCGTTTGTCGGGCTGGAGAAGATCATTCAGCGCCGTCTCGGCAGCCGCACGATGGGGTTCGGCGCGGAACATGGGGCGTCCGGCTCCAGGGAAATCGCCGACATCCTCGCGCACGTGGAACCGGAGGATCTGCTCAGCTTCGGCCTCATCCCGGAATTTATCGGCCGCCTGCCGGTCATCAGCACCCTCGCGCCGCTCACCGAGGACGACCTCGTGGCCATCCTCACCGAGCCGCGGAACGCGATGACCAAGCAGTTCGGCAAGCTGTTCGCGATGGAAGGCGCGGAGTTGAAGTTCACCAACGACGCTTTGCGCGCGCTCGCGCACACGGCCCTGCGGAAAGGGACCGGCGCCCGCGCGTTACGGAGCCTGCTGGAGAAGCTCATGCTGCATGTCATGTACGAGCTGCCTGACCGCGAGGACGTCGCCGGCGTCACCATCAATCGCGCCGTCGTCGAAGGCAAACGCCCCGCCATCCTTCGCAAGAAGGTGGACGACGAAGCCGCGTAGCCGTTACGGCACGCCCGCACGGCGGGGTAGTCTCCTTTGTTTTGGACACTGACCAAGGTAGGCCGGAGGACCGGCCAACCCTGGGCTGAGTGATCGCCACCCCGTTGGGGTGGCCGTTTCGAAGTTCGGCATGGACGCGGTTCCCGTCCTTTGAAACGATCCGTGTTCCTCCGCAACTCCCTCCTCGGGACACTGCGACCGAACGTCCGTCCGCCCTACTTGCACACGGCGCGCATGTCGGTGATGGCCTGGGCCATGTCGGGGGCGTGAAAAAGCGCCACGCCGGCCACCAGGACATTCGCGCCGGCCGCCGCACACTTGCCTGCGGTCTTGTCCGAAATTCCGCCGTCCACCTCGATCTCGAAATCGAGCTTCTTCTCCACGCGCAGCGCCGCCAACTGGGCGATCTTCTCTACGCAGGATTCGGTGAACGGCTGGCCGCCGAAACCGGGGTTCACCGTCATCACCAGCACCAGCTTCACGCGGTCGAGGTGCGGCTGGATGGCCTTGATGGGCGTGCCGGGATTCAGGACGATGCCCGGCTTCTTGCCCGCCGCGCGGATGATCTCCAGCGTCGTGGCGACATTGCAGGGACTCTCGATGTGGATGCTGATCCAGTCCGAGCCCGCCTCGGCAAACTGCGGCACAAACTTGTCCGGGCGGTCCACCATCAGGTGCACGTCGAGCGGCAGCTTCGTCGTGCGGCGCAGTCCCCGGACGACATCGGGTCCGACGGTGAGGTTCGGCACGAAATGGCCGTCCATGACATCGACATGAATCCAGTCCGCGCCAGCGGCTTCGGCCCGGGCGACTTCCTCGGCCAGCCGGCCGAAATCGGAAGCCAGAATGGAGGGAGCGATAATCAAAGGCCGTTGCATAAGTATACGCTCATGGTACCGGCGCACCCGGAACGCAATCAAGCAGTTTGAAAAAGCCTTCTCCGCCCCCCCGGCTTTCGTTACTTCCAGAAGCTGATCGGCAGGAACCCCGCGACAGGCACCGCAATGCGATTGCGGGACTTCATGGCTTCACGCCGGCCACGGGTCGTAGAACAGACCTGGCAACAATCGCTGATGCGCAGCGCACGATTGGCATCCCTCAACCGGACTCCGCACCGCTTGCAAAAACCAGTGATTTCCGAGCGTTCAGACCGCGTAATGACCGTTCGATTGTTCATTGTGTTGCACCATTCACCCGAAATGCGAATTTGTCAAATTTTGCTGTCAAACTTTACTGTGGTTGACCTCAAAATTCGCTCATTCCCGACTTCCGGGCTGGATCAACTCAATTTCATAACCCTCTGGAGCGTCGATGAATGCAATGATTCTACCGTCGTCCAGATGGTGCGGACCATCTGTAATCGGCACTCCAACTATTTTTAATTTCTCCTCAAATTTCTTCCAGTCCTCCACTTCGAACGCCAGATGGGTCAGGTCGGGCTGGACCTGCACCGGTCCGCTGGCTGGAAAACGGCAGATTTCGATCAATTCCTCGCTGCCGGGCGCCTTCAGAAAAACCAGTTCCGACCCGCGTCCGCTCTGGCTGCGCCGGACCTCCTGCA
>CAZAAF010000314.1:0-878 GCA_964482575.1 uncultured Verrucomicrobiota bacterium
GGATGGCATTGTGCGCACCCAACCTCCGCGCTGTGGAACAGCTTTTCCCCGCGCCGGGCCGACGGCGACAACCGGCCGTTCACCAGCCGCGGGCTCGGAACGGGCCGGCGCGACTTGAGATACTCGTCCATCGCGACGGCCACCTTCCCGGGCTGGACGGTGAACAGGATGCGCTGGAGGCCGATCCGCACGGCGGCCTCCGCCGTCTCGCGCTCGCCGAGGCTCATCACCGGCGGCGTCTTGTGCGCGAGCAGGAGGCTCTTGGTGTTCTTGGGATTGCCGAGACCGTCGTTGGGCAGGTCCCAGTTCAAACCGTCCACGCGCGCATCGCCGGGATGGCAGCTCGCGCACGTCTGCCAGCCCTGGAAACAAAGGCGGGCGTCGTGGAAATAAAGTTCGCCCAGGCGCGCGGGAGTCATCCGCGGCTGCGGGCCGAGCGGGATTGATTCCACCTTCGGCTGCAACCGGTCGAGGTCCATCACGTTGATCGTGTCGGAAAAGTAATTCGCCACATATCCGTGCCGTCCGATCACCACCACGGCGCGCGGGCCGAGATCGCCGGCGGGCAGCCGACGCCGGTCGCGCAAGCCGCCGAGGAACGACAGGTCGCCGGAGGCGTCCGCCGTGGCGCGGGCGGTGGCGCCGATGGCGTAGGGGGCGTTGACCCGCAACGGCGTGGGCGGCATGTCCACCAGCCGGGACAGCAACGCCGGGAAATCAATGACGCTGACCTCGTGCGTGCCGGCGTGGGCGACCACCAGCGTATGGCTGTTCGCGCTCCAGGCCGCGCCCCAGGGATTGGCCGCGCCGTGGTCCCAGTCGTCGAACAACACGGTGTTCAGCACGGCCACACGGTCGAGCGTGAGGAGGGTCATGGC
>CAZAAF010000314.1:888-6015 GCA_964482575.1 uncultured Verrucomicrobiota bacterium
ACGGTGTGGCAGGGGAGCAGCGAAGCGATCCCGGCCATGATCCTGATCGTGGTCCCGGAGTTCTCGGTGTTCACCACGTAGTCCGGGCAGCTCAGCCGTCCCCCGTCGACGGTCACCGTGTCGCCGCGCTCGATCTGCGTCGCCGGCCGCCAGAAGCGCCCGATGAGATGCGTGACGACGGCGTATTTGCCGTCGGGCGACACGCGGAGGTCCTTGAGGCTGCCGCTGCCGTTGGGCAGCCAGAGGGTGTCCACCACCTGGCCGCGGGCCGTGTCGATGACGCTGACCGTCGCGGCGGCGTACTCCTCGTCCGCGCGTCCGGCGGGGAGATGATTGGCCACGAGCAGGCGCTTGCCGTCAGGGGTGAGGGCGGCGGCCACCGGCTCGCGCCGGACCGGAATCCGGCGCGTCTCCCGGCCGGCCTTCAGGTCGAAAACGCTGACGTCGTTGTTGAACTGGTTGCAGACGTAGAGCCACTGGCCGTCGGGCGACAGGACCGGGGCCATCGCGGTGTGTCCCACGGGAAGTTCACTTTTGATTTTTCCCGTGGCCGTCTCGACGATGCAGACGCGGCTTTCCGGGGCGGCGCAGGTCACAAACAACCGTGCGCCATCCGGTGAGAGGCAAAGTCCCGAGGGGCTCGCGGGCATGTCGATCGAGCGTGTCACCTTGCGGGAGCCGACCTCGATCACGGCCACGCGGTTGCCGGTGGCGCAAGCGACATAGAGCGTGACGCCGTCCGGCGACGCCGCCAGCGCGGTGGGCGACAGCCAGTCGGCTTGTACCGGTCGCGCGGCGGCGAGGATGAACCCGAGGACGATCAGGACCTGTGTCGCAGCGGTGGTGAAACGCAGGGGCAGGGTCATGACCGGGAAGGGTGGGGGATCAAGAGGCGGTGTCGAAGGTCTCCCCGAGATGGGCGCGGGCCCGGCGGAGTTCGTCCGAGGGACTGGCCGGCGGCTGGTTCCAATCCAGCGCGAGCGAGCAAACGCGCGTGTACCCGATCTTTTGCAGCGCGCGGCCGACGGCGGCAAAGTCCACCAAGCCGTCGCCGGGGGTGAGCATGGGCTGGCCGGGCTTGCCATCGCGTAGATGTATGTGCTGGACGCGGGAGCCGAGCCGTTCGATGACGGCGGCGGCGTCCATGCCGGCGGCCGCGACACTCCCGGTGTCCACCGCCACGCCGGCGGCGGGACTGGCGATGAGTTCCAGGAGTTTCTCCGCCTGCTCGACCGTTTCCGTCAGCGAGCCGGCGCGGAGTTCGAGGCTCAAGTGCAGACCGAGCAATTCGGCGCGGCGGGCCGCCATGCGGATGGATTCGGAGACGAACTGCGCCGTGGCGGTCCAATCCGATCCCACGCGTGGTTTGTTGCCGCTCTGGATGGTGACGGCATAGGCCCCGACGGCATCGGCGACGTTCAACGCACCGGTGATCAACTCCAGTTGCGCGGCGCGGACGATGCGGTCGTTGCTGTTCCAGGAGGCCATGGCCGCCTGCAGCGTGGCCACCTGCAGTTTGCCCATGGTGGTTTCCAGGTCCGCCGCGTTCCGGGGCCAGGCCGTGGGATCAAAGTGTGGACAGTACGAGGGGAAGATGCAGGCAAGGTCCACGGTGTCGAAACCGAGCCGTTGGAGACGGTCCACGGCGCCGGCCAGGGACACCCGTCGGAACGTGAGCGTGGAAGCACCGAGTTTCATCGCAAACCACCGGACACACTATAACCCCGCCACGGACCGCCGCCAAATGGCGTCCACCCTGATGTCGCGCCGTCGTGGCGCGGGAAAGGGTCACGCGCGCTTGCGGCAGAACCGTTCGATGCGGTCGAGGCCTTTTTCGATGTTGGCCATCGAGCTCGCATACGAAAGGCGGATGTGTTTGTCGGTGCCGAACGCCTCGCCCGGAACGACAGCCACTTTTTCCTCCTCGAGCAACTGCCTGGAAAACTCCATCGGCGAGAGGCCGAGCTGGCTGACGTTGGGCAGCAGGTAGAACGCGCCCTTGGCGTCGATGCACGACACGCCGGGGGTCGCGTTGAGGCGCTGCAGCATGTAGTTGCGGCGCTTGGTGAATTCCGCCAGCCACAACTTCAGGTGATCCTGCGGCCCGCGGAGCGCGGCCACCGCGCCGGACTGCGCGAAGCTGGTCGGGTTGGAGGTCGAGTGGCTCTGGATGGCGTCGATGGCCTTCGCGATCGGCTCGGGCGCGGCCAGGTAGCCGAGCCGCCAGCCGGTCATCGAGTAGGCCTTGGAGAAACCGATCACCGTCACCGTGTTCGCGTAAAACTCCGGCCCCGAGGAGGCGAGGCTGTGATGCGTCGCCCCGGGATAGATGAGGTCCTCGTAGATTTCGTCGCTGAGCACGAGCACGCCCTTCTCGATGCAGACGCGCCCGACCGCTTCCAGTTCCGCCCGGGTATAGACCGACCCGGTCGGGTTCGAGGGCGAGTTGAGGATGAAGAGCTTCGTGCGCGGCGTGATGGCGGCGCGCAACTGGTCCGGCGTAATCTTGAACTCGGTGGCGTCGCTGGTCGG
This sequence comes from uncultured Verrucomicrobiota bacterium, assembly GCA_964482575.1. GTDB lineage: Bacteria > Verrucomicrobiota > Verrucomicrobiia > CAIQCK01 > CAIQCK01 > CAIQCK01. The sequence goes on from CAZAAF010000314.1 coordinate 3,421, forward strand.
CAGGATCACCGGCTTGGCGCCGGCCATCTTCACCATCTCCGGGTAGCTGAGCCAGTAGGGCGCGGGGATGATGACCTCGTCGCCGGGATTGCACGTGGCAAACACGACGTTGAAGCAGGAGTGCTTGCCGCCGCAGGAGACGATGACCTGGTTGGCCTTGTACTGGATGCCGTTCCTGGTCGCGAGCTTGTCGGCGATGGCCTGTCGCAACTCCGGCGTGCCGCTGGAGGGGGTGTACTTCGTCACGCCCTTCGCCAGCGCGGCCGCGGCGGCGTCCTTGATGTGCTGCGGCGTGTCGAAGTCCGGCTCGCCGGCACCAAAACCGCAGACATCCTCGCCCGCGGCTTTCATGGCCTTCGCCTTGGCATCCACCGCCAGCGTCAGCGACGGCGTCAAAGCCTTGGAACGGTCAGCAACAAAGTCTTTCATGGCGCGACACTCCCTCCGCACCGGACGGCGCGGTCAATCCAGCTTGCCGTAGAATTCTTCCACGATCCGTTTGAAGTTGTTTTCCTTGAAATCGACGATGCCGATTTCGCGCTTGGCGTTCTCGGGCGAATCCGACGCATGCGCGGCGTTGACCATGACGGACTGGCCGAACTCGCGGCGGATGGTGCCCGGGCCCGCCTTCTTCGGGTCGGTGGGTCCCAGCACTTCGCGAATCTTGCGCACCGCGTCCGTGCCCTCGTACACCACAGCGATGCACTTGGCCTGGCCCGGCTTGTTCTTCTGGTCGGCGGGGCATTGGTCGGGCGAAATGCCCGTCATGAACTTCATGATCTGCCGGAAGAGGGATTCGCCGAAGAAGGGTCCCAGGAGGCCTCCGAGTTTCTCGATGGCGTCGGGGGGGAGCTTGGTTTCCAGCGCCTGTTCCACGGTGGGGAGCACCTTGGCCAGCGCGACGCCCTGCATCTTGGTCAGCAACTGCTCGCGGACCGGGCCGTAGAATTTCTCGGCCTGCGCGACACTCATCCGGTGGACCTTCATCCCGACGATGTAGAGGCCGGTGCTGGAAAACACGTCCAGCACGTTGCCGGGGCGTCCGCTGGGGAAATTGAAGTTATCGGGCTTGATCAGCACCAGCGTGCGCTGGGGTTTGGCGCTGGCGGAGTACTAGATGGTATTCTCGGTCAACCCGCCGTCGGTGTCGGAGTAGCGCGCCCACATCTTGAGCTTGAACGCGGCCTCCTCGGAGGTGGGCGCGGCCAGCACGGCCGGCTCGAAATACTTCACCTCGCCCTTGGGGCTCAGCACGTAATCCCCGTAGGTGTCGCGGATCGCCACGCCCCGCACGGGACCGGTGGTGATGTTGCCCACGACGCTGCGCACGCGGCGCACCGCGTCCTCGCCGCGGAACAGCAGCATCAACACCCGCTGCCGCCGGCCCGTCTTCGGGTCCGGCATGTAATGCTCCACCACATACTGCCGGATCAACTCCTGCACCTCCAGCGACTGCGGGTCGTTCTTCGTGACCACCGTCGAGGCGTATTCCTCGACCAGTTCCTTGCTGGGGGCAAACACCCGCGCGGCCACCAGGTCCAGCGCGGTCCGGGAGAGCAACCGCGCCAGCACGCCGCCGGTACGGGATTTGAACAACGTGTAGGGATTGACCAATACGTAGGCCAGTTCTTCTGCCATAAAATCGTTCCTCGCTAATCGAACTACGGCCCGCGCCTCAGCCGGTGCCGGTTTTGCGTGCCGGCGTCCCGGCCAGCCATGTGGCCGGGACGCTGCACACCGTTGCCGGCTTAACTCTTTCCGAGAATCTTGAACATTCCCGTGCCGCAGGTCGGGCACTTGCCCTGCAACGCCTTGCGGCCATTCTTCATTGTGACTTCTTTCGCTTCGGCGATTTCTTTCTTCGCCTTGCACTTGACGCAATATCCTTCTGCCATAAGTAGGTTCCTCCTCCCAAAACGAGCACTCTCGGTTCGGGAATTCCGAACCGTAGGGGCTTTGTCTGGCGGCGTCAAGTGCATTCCCGGCGTTTCAGGGGGTGAAGGAGCTTGAAAACCCCTGATTTCCCGTGGATTTCGCTCTGGACTCGCGGGCGGCGGGGTGGTAGCAAACGGGGTCACAACACCGCGTTCCGACCATTAACACCACCCCCTCCATCCCCTTCCAGTCCAGCACCCGCCGCCTGTTCCTCCGCCGCGCCGGCCTCGCCACCGCCGGCGTCGTCCTGGGACGCTGGGCCGGACCTTCCATCCTGGCCGCCGACGCCCCCAAGCGCGTGGCCGACGTCCTCAGCGCCTCCCAGCTCGGCAAGGCCAAACCCCGTCCCGACCTGCTCGACGACGCCTCGCCGAAGGGGCTGGAGGTGTTCCAACTCACCACCGAGGCGGGCACGCCGTGGGCGCACCTGTACATGGAGGCGCAGGTGTTTTCGATGGACTCCAAACGGTTCATTCTGCACCGCTCCGCGACCGCGCACGGCGGCAGCAAGAGCGACCCGAAACACCAGTATTACCTTTGCGACATCGAAAACGGCTGCGCGCTCTCGCCGCTCACGCAGGAGATCGGCTGCGTGGCGCCGTCCGTCTCGCCCGACGGCAAGTACCTGTACCTCTCGGGGCCGTTTTCCTCCAAGACCCA
>CAZAAF010000315.1:0-6009 GCA_964482575.1 uncultured Verrucomicrobiota bacterium
GGGACGACCGGCTTTGCCGGAGCGGCGGGCGCTGCCGGAACCGCGGGTTTGTGAACGACCGGGGCCGGCTTGGAAATCGCCACGACGGGCTTCGGAGCCGTCGGCGCCGCAGGCACGACGGGCACGACGGGTTTGGCCGCCGGGGCCGGTGCAACCACCGGGGGTGCAACGGGCGCCGGGGTTGGGGCCGCCGCGGGCGTGACAGAAACGGGTTGTGCCTTGGCTTGGGGCTCGGGCACGGGGGCCGCGGCAGGCACAGATTCCACCGGAGGCGGCGCCGCCGGAGGTGCTGGCGGTGGAGGCGGAACGGGCGCAGGCGCGGGTGCGGGGTGAGCGACTTCCTTCAGTTGGAGTTCCTGGATGAGGAACTCCACGGTGATCTTGTCAATAGTCGCGGACGGCTGCTTGATCTGCTTGTAGCCCAGGGCATGCAGTTTCTCGATGAGAACTGCGTTCTCCACTCCATACTTTTTGGAGATGTCGTAAACTCGAATGCCCATAAAAACTCTTTTCCAAAACGCGCCCTGACACGCAGGACGACGTCATCTGCATCCGTCGGGACTTCATGTCTCGACGGGCGGCTTTGATAATGCCGCCTTTTCTTGCGCGGCTGCCGCCGCTTCGTGAATCAATTTCGCCCTGGCTTCATCGCCGTCCAGCATCTCGGCGATGTCGGCGACATCCGCCACGAGCACGTCCGCCAGGCTCAACATGCCGCCATGCACCAGCTTGTCGGCGTAGTCCGGCCCGATGCCGGGCACCGCCGCGAGCGCGTCCACGGCCACCTTGACCTTGCCTGCAAAAGTCTCCTGCACCGTTTCAATCTTCTGGATGTCGATTTTCCAGCCGGTGAGTTTGCTGGCCAGCCGCACGTTTTGTCCGCGCTTGCCGATGGTCAGCGAAAGCTGTTCCTCGTCCACGAGCACCTTGACGGCGTGGGTCGCCTCATCCACCTCGATATTGCGCAGCTTGGCCGGCGACAGCGCCGCCGCCACGAAGGTCTTCGGATCCTTGTCCCAGCGGATGATGTCGATCTTCTCGTTGTTCAGTTCGCGGACGATGTTTTTGATGCGGACGCCCTTCATGCCCACACAGGCGCCAACCGGTTCCACCTTGTCATTGGTGGAGACCACCGCCAGCTTCGTGCGGTAACCCGCCTCGCGCGCGATGGCCTGGATTTTCACGGTGCCGACCTTGATCTCGTTGACTTCGAGTTCGAGCAGCCGTTTGACAAAATCGGGATGCGACCGGCTCAGGATCAGCTCCGGACCGTGCGCGGTGGACTGGATTTCCAGCAACAGGGCGCGGATGCGATCCCCCGCCATGTATTCCTCGGTTGGAACGCGCTCCTGGTGGGGCATCAGTGCCTCGGCTTTACCTACGTCCACCACCACGTCGCTGCGTTCAAAACGGCGGACGGTGCCGCTGAGAATGTCGCCCACGCGATCCTTGAACTCGTCGTGAATCCGTTCCTTTTCGTAGGCACGGATGCGCTGCATCATCGCCTGCTTGGCCGTCTGGGCCGCGATCCGGCCGAAACCGGCGGGTGCCACCTCGACCTCGAGTTCTTCCCCGAGCTTGGTGTCCCGCTTCAACATCAGCGCGCGGTTCAGGGCGATTTCATCATGGGGCAGGGTGACCTGTTCCACCACGCAGAGCGTGGCCAGCGTCCGGAGCGCGCCGGTTTTGCGGTCAATGACCACCCGCAGCCCCCTCGCCGGGCCGATGCTCTTTTGGGCAGCCGAAAGCACGGCACTCTCGATCGCTTCGATCAGCGTTTTCGAGTCTATGCCTTTCTCTCTCTCAAAATAGTCCAGCGCTGCCAGTAGATCGCCGTTCATATTCGCTTTTGGGTCCGGCCGCCGCCGGTCTAGACGCAAAAGAGTGGGACGCGCCCACTCTTTGGCTCGACCGATAACTTCCAGACAAGACCAGACTACCGGTGTAAGCAAAACCGGTCAAGCCGTTTTTCCCGTTTTTACTGAAATCGGAAGGCTTTAGCCAAACCCGGTGTGATCGGGTATTCCGATGGTGACAGGGGCCTCCTTGCGCGGTCGGGGGACGTCCTTTTCAAGTTGTGATTCGGACGGCATTTGTCTATAATCCAACCGGTGAAAGGGCAGGCGGGTGAATTAATCCGGGCATTTGTTGGCGAATACCGCCAGTGGGTTGCCGAGGCACGACCTATTCTCGAGGGTCTGACACTCAGCGGCGACGCCCCCTGTCCTTTGGATACGGATGCTCTCCAAAGGCTGCGGCGGGTGCTTTCCATTTTGCGCGACAGCGGTTCCTTTCTGGGTTTTTCGCGGCTGGCCGCCCTGGCCCGTGTGTTGGGGGATGTCCTGCATATGCAGGAGGAGCCCCAGACGGCCCGTGTTCTGACGGCGGCGCAGGGCCGTTTGGTGGTCCAAGGATACCAGTTGGCCGACCAGATGGTTGGCGACGTTGAGGTCCGGCTGGAAGAACCTCCCATGGAAGCAGAACTTGCCGGGTTTGCCAGGGCCGTTCGCGATCTGGGGTTTACGTGGGACTTGGAATCACCTACCCAAGGTGCTTCAGCCGTCGCAGAGGCGAGCCGGACGGTGACGTCGGAGATGTCCGACGACCAGAAGGTGGAACTGCTATTGACGGAGGACAGGGCGTCTGTGACGCCTGAATGGACTCCACCCGTTGCCAATACCCCGCCGGGGACCGGGGTGTCGGACATGGCCCATATTTTTGTGCAGGATGCGGAGGAGATTCTGGATCACGCAGAGCAAAACCTGTTGCATCTGGAAGCCGAGCCGGATCGGCTGCATGAGTTGCTCCGCCAGTTTCATACCTTGAAGGGGAACAGCGGGTTAATGGGGTACGGCCAGATGCAGCGCATCAGCCATGGGTTGGAGGATGTGCTGCAGCACGCGCGCGACCAACAAGCCCCGTTGGGGCCGGATACGGTCGGGCTTTTTCTGAAGGCCGTGGATGCGCTCCGCCGATGCGTCGCCAATCTGGCCAAGACGGGTGTTTGTGTTGTGCCGGATTATGACGACTGGCTGCATCGGGTGGAAGCCTGGGCGGACGTTTCCAATGTCCAGACGCCCTCCGCGCCGGCTGCAGAGACGGGGTCGGTGGCAGTGTCCGCGCCGCCTCCGGTGGAGGTGGTCAATCCATCGGGTCCGCTCGGACCGGTGCCGGGAGGACGGGAGGGCATCCGCGTTAGTGTGGACCGGCTGGATCAGTTGAGCGATCTTACGGGCGAATTGATTGTGGCCACCGCGGTGGCGGCCCACATGAGCGCGTGCCGGCAGGGCATGGATGGGGAACGATTTGAGCAGGTCTTCCGTCAACTCGATATGTTGACCGCGGAGATGCAGAATCTGTCCATGACCATGCGCATGGTGCCGATCGAGCCGGCGTTTCGCCGGTTGCATCGCCTGGTGCGCGATTTGTCCGGCAAGACCGGCAAACCGATCGAGCTGCAACTGGTCGGCAATGAGACCGAGGCGGACCGGCGCGTGATCGAGTTGATCACCGATCCGCTGGTTCACATGGTCCGCAATGCGGTGGACCACGGCATCTAACCGGTGGCGGAGCGGCGGCTGCTGGGCAAGCCGGAGACCGGTTCCATCCGGATCGAGGCGCTCCAGCGCTCGGGTGAGATCTGGATTCAGATCACCGATGACGGGCGGGGCTTGCAACGCCAGAAGATACTGGACAAGGCGCGTGCGCGCGGTTTGATTCGCGACGGGGCCTCCAGGTCGGACGAGGAGATATTTGAGTTGATCTTCGAACCGGGGTTTTCGACGGCCGAGACGGTCACGGAGGTTTCAGGGCGGGGCGTGGGACTCGACGTGGTCCGGAAGAACGTGGAACGGTTGCGCGGCCGGGTGTCGGTCCAGAGTACGGAGGGCGTCAGTACCACGGTGACGGTGAGAATTCCGCTCACCCTGACGGTGATCAACGGCATGGTCGTGCAGGTGGGGGCGGAGCAATTTGCCGTGCCCATGGAGGCGATCCGCGATTTGCTGCAGCCGACACGGGAGGAGATCAGCAACGCCGCCGGCCACGGCGAGGCGATTCGGGTGCGTGGTGAGGAGATTCCCCTTTTCCAACTGAAGGATTTGCTTACAATCAGTGGCGCGGCAAAGCGCTCCGGAGAGAACATGGTCATGGTGGTGGAGGACGGGGATCGTCGCGTCGCGCTTGGGATGGATGAAATGATGGGCCAGCAACGCATTGTGGTGAAAAGCCTGGGCGAGACCTTGGGACGCATCACGGGCGTGTCCGGCGCCAGCGTGTTTGCCGATGGCCAGGTGCATATGATTCTGGATGTGCCGGGATTGATTCGGATTGCTCAGGAGCGGGCGAAATGAAACAAGAGGCAACGGCTTTGACAGCGACTCTGACAACGGCGGCCGGGAACTGGGCGGGAACGTACCTGGTTTTCCGGCTCGACAACGAGGACTACGCGTTTCCGGTCCTCAGGGTCCAGGAGATCATCCAGTGGACGGCTGTGACGCGCGTCCCGCGCCTCCCGGCTTTTGTCCGTGGTGTCATCAACTTGCGCGGGAAGATTGTCCCGGTGATTGATTTGCACGCGCGGTTTGGTTTGCCGCCGGTGTCGGTGACCAACCAGACGTGCATCGTCGTGCTCCAGGTGCAGCGGGAAACCGGGATGTTGCTGAGCGGGGTGGTGGTGGATGAGGCCACGGAGGTCGTGGAAATGCCGGGGGATGAAATCCTGCCGCCGCCGGAATTCGGCGCCCGGATCAGCACGGCGTTCATCGCCAGCGTGGGCCGTTTCAACGGACAAGGCATCCTGTTGTTGAATGTGGACAGGATTCTGGATCATCGGGAGTGGACGAGCGTGGAAAAAGTTCTGGGAGAGAAGGAGCAAGCTCATGAGTAAACAATTTCGCCTGTCGGTCAAGATTGCCTTCGGCTTTTTTGTCCTGATCGCCATCCTTGTGGGGATGGGGATGTACACCGTGAAGAAGCTTCGTGACATCCAGCGGTGTTCCGGGGACGAGGCCGAGCAGGCGCTACCGTTGTTGCAGGACTCGATGAAGATCGAGCGGTTGTCGTTTGCGACGATGACCGACGACCTGCGGTATCAACTGACGGGCGACAGCCGGCAGATGGGGTTGATTGGCACCAACATGACCGCCGTCAAGAGCGCCATCGACAACACGCTCCGGCTGGCCATGCAATACAGCCTGTACAACAAACAGCAACTGGCCCGGCTGGCCAAGGGGGCGGCCAACGAATACAGCGAACAACTCCAGTTGATTGCCGACCAGGGCGAGAAGATCGTGGGCTTGCGCAAACAGATGGAGGAAAGCGAGGAACGCTTCCGGGTCGCCTGCCGCGGATTGAGCGATGCCCAGATCCGCCATTCCCTCAAAGCCATGGAAGAGTTGGTTGCCCGGACGCTGGCCGCCGTTTCCACCAACGCCCCGGTGAACAAGGACAGCCTCACGGCGGAACTGCAGTCGCATCTGAAAAAAGAATCGTACTTCCGCGATCTGATGGAGTTGAGTCGCGAGGCTCATGTGGCGATGCAGCGGGCCGAACTCAGGCGCGATCCCTTTCTGGCCACGGCGGCCCTGGCCAATCTGACCACCATCAACGGCCGGTTGGACGAATTGAAGACCTGGCTGGAGGCCGGGAATCTTCAGACATATGAGGACTGTCGCAAAGCGGCCTGGGATTATCGCATCGCGATTGAGAGCCTGGTCATGGCCTGGAAGACGCAGCAGAGTCTCCGGGCGAAATGCGAGGAGGCTTCGGGCCAGATGATGCGCGAGGCCCGTGAGATTGCCGATCACGGCATTGTGCAGGTTCACGATTCAAGCCAGAACGTGGTGACGGCGGTGGGCGATGCTTTTCTTTCCATCGGCTTCGGCACGTTCATGGCCGTGCTGTCGGGGATCGCCTTTTCGATCATCCTGTCCCGATCCATCACGAAGCCCATCAACCAGATCATCAACAGCCTCTCCGTCAGCGCGGAACAGGTTTCCAGCGTTTCGA
>CAZAAF010000316.1:0-6004 GCA_964482575.1 uncultured Verrucomicrobiota bacterium
AGATCGTCGCCGTCGGCTCGTCCGCCGAGGTGCTCAAGCTCGCCGGCCCGCGCACGGAGACCCTCAAGCTGGACGGCAAGACAGTGCTGCCGGGGTTTGTCGAGGCGCACGTGCACAGCATCGGCGCGGCGCGGGCGTCGGTGACGGAGACGTATGCGGAGTTGTCGAGCATCGCCGAGGTTCAGGACTGGATTCGCAAGCGCGCCCGCGAGCTGCCGGCCGGCCAGTGGATTCGGGTGCCGCGGAACGAGATCACCCGCCTGAAGGAGCGGCGGCATCCGACGCCGGCGGAACTGGACGCCGCGACGACCGATCATCCCGTGGTCTTTACGTCGGTGACGAAACACGCGCTGAACAGCGCCGGATTCCGCGCGCTCGGCATCGTGGACGCCTCCAGCAAGCTGCCCGATGGCGAAATCGTCCGCGACGGCGAGGGAAAGCCGCTCCTCATTCGCGGCGGCGACAAATCCCTGCGCGCGGCGATGCCGTCGCCGACGGTGACGCGCGAGCAGACGAAGGAGGCGCTGGCGAAGCTGTTGCGGCGGTACAGTGAGGTCGGCATCACGACGATTCATGAGCGCGCGACCGACCGCGCGGGCATCACCATGTTCCGGGAGCTTCAAGAACAGGGCCGGCTCCCGACTCGGATGCGGGGAACCTTCCGCTTCTCCGCCAAGACCGCCGAGGGCGTCGAGAAGTACATCCGGGCGCTCGTGTTCAAGCCGGGCGAGGGCGATGACTGGGTGCGCGCCGTCATGATGAAGACCACGGTGGACGGCGGCATCCACTGGGGCACGACGCGCCTGAGCGAGCCGTACGGCGATCGCCGCATCAAGTTCTACCGGTTGACCGACCCGAACTATCGCGGCGAGCTGTACGACACGCCGGAGGAGTTGAAGACGGTGTTCGCCACGGTCAATCGCCTCGGCTGGCCCATGTGCGTCCACGTCACCAGCGATGGCGGCACGGAGATCGTCATCGATGCCGTCGCGGCGGTCGCGGCCGCCGACCCCAGCATCAAACAGCGGCGGTTCACGTTGCTCCACACGTATTTCCCGACCCCGGCCATCGCGCGGCGGGTGAAGGAACTCGGCATGGGTGTGGACACGCAGGGCTATCTCTATTATCGCGATGCCGAGGCGATGGCGGACATCTACGGCCGGAGCTGGGCCGAGCGGTTCATCGGCATGGGCGAGTGGGTGAATGCCGGCGTGCCCGTCTCCATCAACAGCGACCACATGGAAGGCTTCGACCCCGACCACGCCATGAACTCGTTCAATCCCGCGCTGATGCTCTGGATCGCTGTGGCCCGCCAGAGCGACCGCGGCCATGTCTTCGGCCCGGAACAGAAACTGAACCGGCTCGATGCCTTGCGGGCCGTCACGCTCTGGCCCGTGTGGCTGAGTTTCGACGAGGAGAAGCTCGGCTCGCTCGAGCCCGGCAAACTCGCCGACCTCGTTGTCATCGACCGCGACTACCTGACCTGTCCGCTTAAGGAACTGCGCGAGATCAAGGTCCTGCGGACGATGGTGGGAGGCAAGACGGTGTTTTTGAGGTAACGCGGTGCGCCAGCGAAAGGCGCAAGACGCCGTAGCGCCGGCATCCGTGGTTCGCTTGCAGTGGCAGGAGGCGGGACAGATGATGAGGGAGAAGACGAAGCAACCGAAAGGAGGTATGTGATACTACACAAGAGCTGGGGAGGGCTTGCTGGACGAGGGACTGCGATAGCGGGCTTCGTTGTCTTGGTTATTTGTTCCAACGTCCTTCCGTTGATGGGTGCTCAGGCCTCGACCAACGTCACGGCGAACGTCACGAAGATCATTTTCACCAAAGCCGTGCGTTACGCCGACGGCAAATTGGTGAATTCCGGACGGGAGAGTCCTGATTTTCCAATCTGGACGCCCGATAGCGGCGTTAACAATGGGCCGCCGGTCTGCCATCCTAGGAAACCTGCTTTCCAGATGTCTTTCGCAGGCACGAATATCCAAGCGTCTCTTTTGGGAACCAAACACACTTTAACAAGGGTTCAGATGCGTCCTCCGCTCTACAAAGAGGCGTCATCCGGCATGGTGGTGTGGCTGAACCACGAGCCTTCGGACGATACGAATGTCGTGAAGAGTCTCGAAGCAACGGTTTCGTTGCCCGCGCTCGGCGTCCGGGAGAGTCTCTATGGGTGTGAGGAAACCAAAGCGGGAAGTTCGATCTTCGCGCATAAAATGGGAGACACTCAATTGTTCTTCCAATCTCCGTCCAACGCGCAACCCGCCAAGGTGGAAATAGCCGTCAGGTCATCTGTGGTGGCGGCAACGTTTGTTTACTCGATACAGCAGGCTGGGGATAATGCATTTGTTTATTCAAACGAAGTGTTTTCGATTCGGTTGCTTGGCAACCCCGCCTACTTTACAACGCTTAAGGTTTCGTTGACACAAACGGAGGGTTTTTCCAATACGGTGGTGCAGTTTAACCGGTGTGGAAGGTCGATCTATCAAAATTATGAGGATCCGACTCCCACCAACGCGCCGCCTGAGCCGGTGCCGGAAGACGCGGGGTTCTATGTTGAAGTCCACGCAGACAGTCTGGGAAAGGCGGCGAAGCACCCCATCCTGGCAATCACGATGGACACTGAAGAAGGCGAGGTGGAAATTGGGCGGTTAAACCTCGTTCGGGCTGGTAACGGTGTTTGGCAAACTGTCAAACCCGCCGTGGTTTGTATGTCCGGTTACAAGGCATCGGATATATTGCCATCGGATCGGAAGTCTTATCTTTTTCTCGAAGCCAGCGCATCGGCAAAACATGACGGTAGTATCACGGCCACTCTTTTGGACGCCAACAAGCATCCCTATCCGACCTTGAAGTCGATGAAGTCGGACCGCCGGCACGGCCAGTGATACGACGCGGCACTTGAAAGGCACGGCAGACGATGGCACGCTGCGCGCGCATGAATAAGTGCTTCGGTTTGATCCTTCTGGGGCTGGCTTTGACTGTATCCCTCCACGCCGCGGACACGCCGCCGAAACCCAACATCCTCTTCATCCTCGCCGACGATCTCGGGTGGGGCGATCCCTCGTGCTACGGGAATGCGAAGTTCAAAACGCCGTCGCTCGACCGGATGGCACGCGAGGGAACGCTCTTCACGCAGTATTACCAGGGCGGCTCGGTCTGCTCGCCGTCGCGCTGCACGTTGATGACCGGGCGCTGGCCGGCGGAGTTCCGCATCCATGGCCACTACGCCACGGCGCAGCAAAACCGCCAGCGCGACATGTCGGACTTCCTCGATCCCGCCGCGGCGACGCTTCCGCGGTTGTTGAAGGAGGCCGGCTACGCCACGGCGCACGTCGGCAAATGGCATCTCGGCCGGCCGCCGCGGGGCGGTGAGGGTCTGGCCGCGTATGGGTTCGACGAGACGCTCTGGCTGGACGCCCGCAGCGACATGGCGGGCGAGGACGTGAACCTCTGGGCCGTCCCGAACCGCCCGCGCGCCTCGCGGGTGCTGGTGGATTCCATGATCGAGGTGCTCCAGCGCGCCAAGACGGCGGGCAAGCCGTTCTTCGCCCAGCTCTGGCTCAACGATCCCCACGCGCCGCTCGCGCCGTCGGCGGACCAGATGAAACCATTTCATCGCATGGAGCCGGCGGGGTTCACGTCGCCGCATGAAGTGTATGCGGCCACAGTGACGGAGATGGACCGCCAGATCGGCCGCGTGCTCGACCAACTGGATGCGCTCGGGCTCGCGCAGAACACCATCGTCATCTTCTCCTCGGACAACGGTCCCGAGGACATCGAGATCAACAACGCCACCTGGTCCGGCGTGGGCAGCACGGGTCCGTTGCGCGGGCGCAAGCGCAGCCTCTACGAGGGCGGCATCCGGCTGCCATTCATCGTGCGCTGGCCGCAGGCCGTGCCGGCGGGGCAGGTGAACAACCTGACGGTGGTGAGCGGCGCGGACCTGTTGCCGACGCTCTGCGAACTGGCGGGCGCGCCGGTGCCGGACGCGGTGAAGGTCACGTTGCGCGGCCAGAGCATGGCGGCAGCCTGGCGCGGCGACAAGACCTTCCAGCGCACGACGCCGCTGATGTGGGAATGGCGTTTCCGCATCGTCAATCATCCGTGGAACCGCAGCCCGATGCTCGCCATCCGCGAGGGGAAGTGGAAACTGCTCCTGAATCCCGACCGCAGCCGCGTGGAGCTTTACGACATCCCGGCGGATGTGTTGGAGCAGAACAATCTGGCGGAGCAGCACCCGGACGTGGTGGCGCGCCTGTCAGAGAAGGCGCTCGCGTGGCAGAAGACGCTGCCGCCCGGCGCCGTGGAGCCCGCCGCCGGCCGGAACAGTTTTCCCTGGCCGGGACAGACACCGGCAACGAAGAAGGGCCAATAAGTGGGGTGAGCTTCCAAGCTCACCCAATGATCGTCGGGTGGGGCGAGACTCTGTCGAGCCTCCGTGCTTTCCGTACCGCCGGCATCCGTGCCGGCTTCCCGTCCCATCGCAACGCTTGGCCGGCAGGGATGACGGCGTTACGCAAGGATGCCGGCGCTACCACACGCGCAATACTTGAAACCGGCGGCGGGCGATGGCACTCTGCAGGGCATGAACAAGTTCCTCGGCGTCATTGCCATGTTCCTGGCCTCCGTGATCTCCCTCCACGCCGCCGGCACGCCCGCCAAACCGAACATCATCGTCATCCTCGCCGATGACATCGGCTATGGCGACCTCTCGTGCTACGGCGCGAAGCTGGTCAAGACCCCGGTGCTCGACCGCCTCGCGCGCGAGGGACGGCGGTTCACCGACGCCCATTCGCCCGCGTCCACCTGTTCGCCGTCGCGGCGGGCGCTGCTGACCGGCTCGTATTCCTGGCGGCAACAGACCGGGTCGTCTATCATGACGGGCGACGCTTCGATCAGCATCCCGCCCGGGTCGCTCACGCTGCCGTCGATGTTGAAACAGGCGGGGTACACCACGGGCATCGTCGGCAAATGGCACCTCGGCCTCGGCAACGAGGGCGGCCCCAACTGGAACGAGGGCATCAAGCCCGGCCCGCTGGAGATCGGGTTCGATTACGCGTTCTTCTTCCCGGCCACGGGCGACCGCGTGCCGTGCGTGTTCATCGAGAACCACAATGTCGTCGGGCTCAATCCGAACGATCCCATCGCGGTCAGTTACACGAAGAAAATCGGCGACGAGCCGACGGGCAAGGAGAACCCGGAGTTGCTCAAGCTCAAGCACACCCACGGCCACGACAACACCATCGTCAACGGTATCGGCCGTATTGGCTGGATGAGCGGCGGCAAGTCGGCGCGCTGGAAGGACGAGGAGATTGCCGACACGTTCCGCAAGAAGGCGGTGGAGTTCATCGAGCGCAGCCAGGAGAAGCCATTCTTCCTCTACTTCGCCACGCACAACATCCATGTCCCGCGCGTGCCGAACCCGCGCCACGTCGGCAAGAGCCAGTGCGGTATCCGCGGCGACGCCATCGTGGAACTGGACGTGGCGGTCGGCGAGGTGCTCGCCACACTCGACCGGTTGAAGCTGGCCGACAACACGCTGGTGATCTTCAGCAGCGACAACGGCGGCGTGATGGACGACGGCTATCGCGACGTGAGCGGCAACGGCTACGACGACGCGGTCTGCTTCTCGCACCCGTGCAACGGCGCATTGCGCGGCTACAAGGGCAGCCTGTGGGAGGGCGGTCATCGCGTGCCGTTCATCGCCCGCTGGCCGGGCCACATCCAGCCCGGCGGCGAGTGCGGCGAACTCATCACGCTGGTGGACATGACGGCGAGTTTCGCGGCGTTGACCGGCCAGACACTGCCCGCCGACGCCGCGCCCGACAGTTTCAACGTGCTGCCCGCGTTGCTCGGCCAGCCGCACGACAAACCGGCGCGCGACACGTTCGTCACGCACAGCGGCGGCACGAAAGGCCCGTTCGCCATCCGCCAGGGCTCGTGGAAGCTCATCCAGCAGGGCGGCGCCTACCTTGACGATGTCAAGATCGACGACCTCGAG
>CAZAAF010000317.1:0-5987 GCA_964482575.1 uncultured Verrucomicrobiota bacterium
GGCTCGGGGGGGGGGGGCGGGCCGCGCCGCGGGCGGATGGTGGCAGGAAGGAAGGGGTGGCGACCGCTGCGCCCAAGACGGCCGCGTGCTTCAAGAAGTGGCGCCGGGAGAGTCGGGATGGTTTCATGATGTCATTCTTGGGTGGCGGCGGCGAAAGTGTTCTCGTTCATGGCGAACTCATATCCGGTTGCATCCGCAGTATGCTGCATGATGCTCTGCATTCTCCGCGAATCCGCTCCGGATGACTTGTAAGGGCCTGCTTAAGTTTTGTATAATTCACGCATGAATCTTGAGAAGTTGCGACAAGATTTCCTTCGACAACTGGACGGCGTCCGCCCGTTTCAGGAACTTTTCGACCTCTTGCCCGATGTCGCTTTTTTCATGAAAGACCTGCAGGGGCGGTTCATCATGCACAATCGGCGCGGGTATGAATACTGCCGGGTGGCCTCGGAGTGGGAGACTATCGGCAAAACCGATTACGACTTTTATCCAAAAGACCGCGCGGACATGTACGTCGAGGGAGACCGGCAGGTGATGCGCACCGGGGAGCCCATTATCAACGCCCTTGCGCCGGCGCCGGAGGAGGCGGGGTCCGACCAGTTGATCATCTACAGCAAGGTGGCCCTCCGGAACCGCCAGGGAAAAATCATCGGTGTTGCGGGCGTTCACCGGGCGGTGGAGGGATTGCGGGTGACGCCGAAATCGTACGGACGGCTTTCCCGGGCGGTGCAGCGGTTGCACATCGACTATGCCAAACCATTGACCACGCGCCAACTGGCCGCGATGGTGGGCATCTCCAGCAGCCAGTTTGACCGGCGTTTTCGGAAGCTGTTCAGCACGACGCTGCGCCAGTACCTCCTGCGGATTCGTGTGCACGCGGCCTGCCGGTTGCTCACCCAGACGGACACGAGCATCACCGAGGTGGCCTTGGAGGTTGGTTTCTACGATCACGCGCATTTCACGCGGACGTTTGCCCGGCTGATGGGGATTACACCGCTGGCGTACCGCAAGCGGCATCAGACGCTTTAGTGATCCGTTCCCGGCCTCTTGGGAGAATGACCTGGAACGCGGGATCGGCTACTTGTCCGTTGCGAGCCGGGACGAATACTCGTGCCAGGTCTTCATGGATTCGGCGAGATGTTCGCGGGCATCGCCACCGATGCCGAAACACTGGAGACCGACCGGTCCGGCATACCCGAGCTGGCGCAGGGTCTTCAGCAACCCATACACGTCGAACGACCCGCGCCCCAGTGGCTGGATGTAGCGGGACCAATCCGCTTTTCCCGTGCGGTCGTCGAGCGAGTCGGCTCCGTTGATTGAGACCGCCCACAGCCTGGGCATGGCTTTTTCGAGCAACGGTTTGTAATCGCGGCCCTTGTCGGCGCGGAGCCAGTGGCAGAGGTTGAACATGCAGCCAACATTCGGTCGGTCCACCTTGTCCGCAACGCGCACGGAATCCTCGATCCGCTCGATCCAGTCGTGGACATGCGGGTACAGGAGCAGTTGCGCGCCGGAGTCGCGCGCGAGGTCGGACATCTCACGGAGGATTGCCACAGCGCGCGGGTCACAGGAGGCATCGGAGGGTTTTGCACCGGAAATGAGCAGGCAGAACTGCACGTGGCGGCCTTTGATCAGCGACAGCACCTCCTTGAATTGGGGTTCGTAAGCCGGCTTGTCTGGCGCGAGGTTCACCTTCATGGTGATTTGGAACAACTTCAGCCCGTGGTCATCGAGCGTCTTCAACCGCTCGGCGACCTTGTCCAGCCAGATGTGGCCGACGCCGTCATAGCCGAGTTCTTTCAACATGTCGGCCTGTTCCTGGAACGACCGCTTCTTCGCGTCGTGCCAGTCGATGCAAAAGGGGAAGAACGGATGCGGCGAACGGACGGGGGCGTCGACGGCCGGGGCGGATCGGAAGGCAAAGGCCAGCAGAAGGGCGGTCAGGATTCGTGCCAGGTTTCTCATGGTGTCCTCAAGGTTTCGTCCAGTGAACAAACACGCAACGCGACAAGTCTGGACCGGGCTGCGGATGCCGTCAATCCCAAGCTGGGCTATTTCCCGCCCGGGGGGTCCATCACCACCAGTTCCCGGCCGTTGTCTCGCACCAGCACGGTGGGTTTGTCTGAACGCATGTACCGGGCATACAGGATCTCCGACAGGCGGTAATATCCGTCGCCGGAATCCCCCGGCTTGCTGGAACCGAGAATCCGCCCATCGTCCGAGGATGAAGAGAGAAAACGGAACGAGAAATCCGGATCGTTTCGATGTTGGGCTACGAAACGGTCACATCGTTCGAGGAACTCCCGTTGCCGCCGGAACTGGTGCGCGATTTCCGCGTCGGCCATGAAGACGCGACCGGCGTTGACCGCACTCAGGCCTGCGATCAGGACCATCAGGACGGGTTTCAGAATGCGCACCGCGCGGGGCGCCGGGGCGTACAGGGTGATGATGTGGCCCATCGTGTATAGAATGGTCACGCCAAAAGCCCAAAGCGGGTAGGTGTAATACAGGCTCTTTTGCAGGTATTCGATGCCGCGATCGCTGACCCGGCCCCCGACGATGATAAGGGTGGTCGTTCCGAGGAGACCGATCAGCATGCCCAGGAACGCCATGAGAAGCCGGGCCGTCCTGCCCTGTTCCACCGTTTGCACCCGGGACAGGGAGTGTCTGACGCCGGCTCCCAGCACCACCAGCAGCAGCCCCAGCAACAGGAGTTGGAAGACATACGGCGATCCATCCCAGCCCCAGCAGGGATACCACACTTGACGGTTTCCCATAAACCGGACATTTTCCAGTTGTGGGAGAATGCCGGCATAAAACAGTTTCGTCAGGATGCGCACGGCGTTGTTCAAAATCTGAAGCGGGTCGAGTCTGGCCAGCAGGGTCAGACCTGGGGAAAGGCCTTCATGCACCATCCGGTCCAGCCGGTCTGCGACGGTGTAGAGGAGCATTGGCAGCAGCAGACAGAGACTCCATGCCTTGCTCAGGGAGGCGGTGCCGGGCCGGAATGTCAGAGGGGCGTTCTTCGTGGCCGTTTCTGGATGAACCGCCATCAAGAACGCGGCGATGAAAAGGCCGGTGGGCACGGTCAGTTCGTAGGCGAAACACGCGAGCGTCAGGCAGATTCCCATGATCCACAGACGCCACGCGCGGGTTTGTCCTTCACACGCATGGCTGTAGGCTTGAAGGATGGCGGCGAAGATCGACGTGAACGCCAGTGCATAGGCATGGACATTGGTCCAGATAACCATCTCATGACTGATGAACAAGACAGCCAGAAACAGGACGGACAACGGGGCAAACACACTGACGCGTATTTTTAACAGCAGGTTCAGGATCAACCACAGGCACCACAGATGAATAAGGATTCCTGAGAACTGCCAGAGGATGAGGGAGGGGCCGAAACATCGTTTTTCCAGACCCAGCCAGATGTACATAAGGGGACGAAACAGGAACTTGTCCGCTCGGAGGTCCGCCGCATCCTGATGGCTACATTCGATGGTGCGGGGGAACGAATAAAACCGGGTGGTCAGGGAATAGAGGTCATCATGGTTGCGCGTCTGGGTCAGATAGCCCAGCAGATCGCCCCGCGGCATGTGGGACAAGGACGGACAGAATACAATCAGGGCGATGGCGGCAATGGCCAGAAACCCGAGCTTCAGTCGTTTCGTTTGATGCGCGGAACATTCCATCCTGTTCATGGATCCCCGACGCTGGATTCAGCAAATGGGTGCAAAGCAGGGTGAGTTTGGACTGCGTCGTGAAAGGCGTCAATCCCAAGCTGGAGGCCTGAAGGCGGCGGGAACGGCTCGACTTGAGCGAGACGCAAAATGGTTAAACACAGACGCAATCTGGCGTTGGCGCGCCCTTGGGGGTCCGTTAGTCTGCGACCGGTTCAATTTTGAATACGAGGCCGATTGGCGGGATCACTATATGAAAACCAACCTCTTCATGCTCGGGTTCATGATGGTATGCGGCGCGCTGGCGGGTATCGCAGGGGCCGCCGATGGCCGGGCTGCGGACGCGGCGGCGACGCTGACGGTCCAGTTGAACAAGACAGGCCACAAGATCGCTCCGACGCTGTGGGGCATTTTTTTCGAGGACATCAACCTTTCCGCCGACGGAGGTCTTTATCCGGAACAGGTGCGCAACCGCTCGTTCGAGGACAACGAGACGCAGCCCGAATACTGGACGGTGACCACCAATGGGGTGGCGTCGTCGGAAGTGGAGATCGATACCAGCCGGCCGCTGAACCCGTTCAACCGCCGCTGCTTGCGTTGGCACATCACCGATGCCAGTGGTGGCAAGGCGTGTCTCATCAACGAGGGGTACTATGGCATTTCGGTGGCCAAAGACGCTGGGTATCGCTTCTCGCTCGCCGCGCGCTCGACCAACGATTTCAGCGGCCCGCTTTCTATCACCCTTGAGAGCAAAACCGGCCAGACGCTGGCTCAGGGCGTGATCGATGGTCTCAGCGCGAGTTGGAAAACGTTCGCGCTGGACCTCCGGGCCACTGCAACCGACCCGCAGGCGCAACTCATGATTCGCGCGGACAAACCCGCCACCGTCTGGATCGACATGGTCTCGCTGATGCCGAAGGCGACATGGAAAGACCATGGCCTGCGGCCGGACCTTTGCGAGATGCTGGCGGCGATGAAGCCGGCGTTTATCCGTTTCCCGGGCGGCTGCTGGGTGGAGGGGGACGACCTGGCACACATGTACCATTGGAAGAACACCATCGGCGACATCGCCTGCCGCGTGCCACTCTGGAACATCTGGCAGTACAACGCGACACACGGCCTTGGGTTCCACGAATACCTCCAATTGTGCGAGGACCTGGGCGCGGAACCGCTCTTTTGCATCAATGTTGGCATGTCGCACAAGGAGGTGGTGCCGATGGACCAGATGGGGCCGTGGGTTCAGGATGCGCTCGACGCCATCGAGTATGCCAATGGAGCGACCAACACCGTCTGGGGCGGCCTGCGTGCGCGCAACGGCCATCCCAAGCCGTTCAACCTGAAATATCTGGAGATTGGCAACGAAAACAGCGGACCGGCCTATGTCGAACGATACGCATTATTTTACGACATTCTCCACAAGCGTCATCCCAAGATCCAACTGGTCGTGGACTACAAGCTGACCGGGACCCGGCCCGCGGACATCGTGGACGAGCACTATTACGATACGCCGGAGTTTTTCATGGGGCAGGCGTCGCGCTATGACAAATACAACCGCAAAGGCCCGAAGATTTTTGTGGGTGAATATGCCGTCACACGCAATTGCGGTCTGGGGAATCTGCGGGGCGCGGTGGGCGAGGCGGCGTTCATGACTGGCTTGGAACGCAACTCGGATGTTGTGACGCTGGCCAGTTATGCGCCGTTGTTTTGCAACGCGAACCACAAGCGATGGCCCATCAACCTCATCAACTTCGACGGAGCCCGGGCCTTTGGATTGCCCAGCTACTATGTGCAAAAGATGTTCGCCGAATACCGCGGGGATACGACGGTGGCGCTCGACGTGAAGGCGCCGTCCATGGAACAGCCCGGTCTTCCGGGGGCGGTGGGCGTGGGCACCTGGGCTACCCAGGCCGAATTCAAGGACATCAAGGTCACCGGCAAGGATGGGCGTGTGCTGTTTGAGAGCGACTTCAGCAAGGACACGAAGGGCTGGAGGAAGCACGGTGGCCACTGGGAGGTGGCCGACGGGGTGTTGCGCCAGACCAGTCGCGATACCGACGTTCGCGCCACCGTGGGCGACAAGAGCTGGAACGATTACACGCTCACGTTGAAGGCCCGGAAGACGGGCGGCGGGGAGGGGTTTCTCATCCAGTTCCTCGTCGAACGGGATCGCGACAAGAGTTGGTGGAACCTGGGCGGTTGGGGGAACAAGGAACATGGCCTTGAAGTGCATGGTATCCACGCCGATCACGTGCCCGGCAAAATCGAGACGGGCCGCTGGTATGACATCCAGGTCGAATGCCTGGGCAG